>JASBTO010000052.1 GCA_030148365.1 Kangiellaceae bacterium | reverse complement strand
GGTCAGTACGAGCAGGGATTGTCCGGGATCCAGAGCGGTAAGCGCCCGCCGGGTTTTCAGTAACGGCATCGGACATCGCAGCCCCCTCGCATCAAGCAACTGGTCAAATGGTGTTGACCGGGATTCGGTCTGCTTCAAATTTACCCGCCCTATCTATCGGTTTTAAAGGAACTTTCTTGCTATCATAACTTCATAACTGCATGCACAACAGCCATTCTTGGCGGAATTGATATTTTGAGAGTTTTGAAAAATCTGCCCGCATTGCTGAAGATCGCGGCACTTGCCATATTGCTTTGCCCGCGACCGGCTATCGCTGCTGAAAACGAACTGCCGAGTATCGGGGAAAGCGGTGGCGCTGCCCTGTCAGTAACCGAAGAGCAGCAGATCGGCGATCAGCTGATGCGCAGCCTGTACCGCTACAACATCTTGCTGGAAGATCCCCTCGCATCCGACTATCTGGAACATCTGGGTTTCCGGCTGGTTGCGGCCAATCCCGACGCACGGGGACGGCAATTCCACTTTTTCGTCCTGGAAGATCCCGGTTTCAACGCCCTGGCATTTCCGGGTGGCTACATAGGCGTCAACACCGGGCTGGTTGCGGAAGCTGACAGCGAAAGCGAATTGGCGTCGGTTCTCGCCCACGAGGTTGCCCACGTTACCCAGCGGCACCTCGCGCGCCGCCTTGAACGGGCCCAGCAGCTGACTCTGCCTTACCTGATCGGCGCCCTTGGCTCGATATTGCTCGCCGGTATTGACCCGCAGCTTGCGATCGCGGGCCTCACCGCTTCCCAGGCCGGAGCGACCCAGAACATGATTAACCACACCCGGGCCAACGAGCAGGAGGCTGATCGGATCGGCATCACCACCCTTGCGGAGTCCGGCCTTGATCCCAATGCCATGGCGCTGTTTTTCGGCAAGATGCAGAATGCAGCACGCTACTACCGCAAGCCGCCGGAATTCCTTTCCACACACCCCCTGACCCAGAACCGTATCGCTGAAGCCAGACTTCGCGCCGCTGAATTGCCGCCCGTGCAGATTGAGCAAAACCCTGAATTCGAACTCTTCAAGGTCCGTGTGGTAAGCCTTGCCGAGCTAAATCCCGGAACCTTGTTGAGCATCTGGCAGGACAAGGCAGACAAGGGCCAGCTGGACAGCGACGCCGATCATTATGCCTGGGCACTGGCGCTGACGGGTGACCGACAATATGCCAAGGCACGTGAGGAATTGCTGGCGCTGTTGCGGAAGGATCCTGACAACCTTTTCTATGTCGTTGCGCTGGCGGAAGTGGAGTTGGCCGCGAACACCCCGGATCAGGCGCTGTCACAAGTACAACAAGCCCGAAGGACGCACCCCTCCAGTTATCCACTGGTAATGACCGAAGCGAAACTGCTGCTGGCCATGAATCAGCCGGCAACGGCCCGCAAACTGTTGCTCCGGGAACAGACTGACAGGATGACACCCCCGCAACTGAAGCTGCTCGCGGAAGCCGAATCCAGAGCCGGTCTTGGTGCCGAAATGCACGAAACCCAGGGGCAATACCTGTACAGCATTGGCGATTTGGGTGGCGCCCGTCTGCAATACCAGTTGGCCTTGCGCAAGCGTAGCGACGACCCCTATGCGCAAACGCGGATCCAGGCAAGGATCGACAAGGTCCGGGAAATCATCGAGCTAATGAAGGATCGGCGCCGCTAGCTAGACCAAGGCCTTCAGCGTTGCCCACCCTGATAATCGCCCAGCAATTTCATGGCACGGACCAATGACTCGGTGTCCTGCTTGCCGACCAGCGGCCCAAAAACCTGTCCGTCCGGTGCGACCAGATAATTGGCCGGTAGCTGGCCGGGCATGGCAAAAGGAAATACGGGATTGGGCGATGTGGCCACGACAGGATATTGGATATCGAGTCTGGCTGCCTGCTCAGTCAGAATCTGGTTATCCAGCAGATCAAAGCTGACCGCAATTATCTCTGCGTTGTGGTCTGCTCTGGCAAGGTAGAACTCGTTCAAATGGGGTATTTCCTCCCGGCACGGCTTGCACCACTCCGCCCAGAAATTCACGACCAGCCACTTGCCCTGGTAGTCTTCAAGGCGTTTTGACTCGCCATCAATAAAATGGAAATCAGCAGCCGGCTGGCAAGCCTGTAGCATCGACAGGCACAGGATCGCGGCGCAAAGCACAGGCAGGATTGAAGACCGGCAACGGGAACAGGACATGAAGGGTTTCTGTCGGTGGTTGGGCCCCAAAGCCCGGACTCGGGACTCTGGACCGGAACAGGAGTTTAAGGCATTATTATACGGACAGAAAAGACGGGGTGCCAGGCATTACAAGAATTCGGTGCCCCAAAACAAAAACGAATCTGCATCAAGTTCCCGAGATAACATGGACACGCTTAAACTTACTTACCCCAGTATTCAGGAAGGGCAGCACTTGCTGGTAGAAACCCGCCCGGCCCATTTCAAGAAATGGCTGGAGCAACTGCCGTCCGGCAATATGTCCCGGGTCTTGCACGAAGTTACCGAAACGGTTTTCCACCTCAACCGGAGTGAACTCAAGCCGGCACAGCGGGAACTGATGAACCAGGAACTCGATGCCGCCTATGAGTTTATCAGTCATTTCTACCGCACCCAGAGTGATCGTGCCGGACTGAGCGTCGAGCTCGCGGACCGCGAGTGCCTGCAAAACCTTACCTGTGAAATGGCGTTTTCCTACAAGCGCCTGCTCGACGACATCGCCGACAAGAAATTTCTGATCCGCAAGAATCAGCGCTTCAAGGTCGTGGTTAACCAGGCGATCCATTATCTTGGCCTGCTGCTGATGGCCCACTACGAGAACTACGCCCCAATCCCGATTTACCTATGGCGGGAACTACACTCCCTGTACCGATTCGCCGAACACCTCGGGATCACTCGGGACAAGACGCCGTCAACCAGCAATTCGCTGGACAGTTTGCTGACCATTGAGCTGACCTATCTCAGGGTTTGTCTGATGGCGGTCCTCAACCCTTACCATCTCGACAAGGGCGAGCATTGGCAGCTCTACCATTATCTGGCCCACTCCAGTCACCTGTGCGAGATATCCGACAACCTGGATTTGTACCAACAGCACAATTGTTTCGTGATTGATCTGAACGGCAGCGACAAACCGCACTTCGCGGTCAATGAACTGGAAAACCCGGAAGATCCGAAATTAAGGCTGTTGCTGGTTGATCAGCTGAAACAAAGTCTGACTTACCAGATCGGTCAGGCGGAAGAATTCAACAAGTTGCCGGCGACCGGCTTCTTCGATTCGTTACCGGTGTCGAAGGGACTTGATTTGCTCCGGCGGCTGCTCGCCTATTGCGACTATCGGGTGGAGCGGGACAGCGAACGGACACCGGTTCTGACCAAGGTCGATCTGGTAATCGGGGTCAGTTCCATTTACCAGTTATTGCAGGCTGGCCCCCCGAAAAATGACGATGCGGAAAGTCACGCCGATGCACTGGCCAAGCAACTGGGGGCTCTTTATTCACCCCGGATCCGCTGGCAAGCCGTCAATTACAGTCACGGCGGGCTGTGTATTACCAACAGCAAACAGGACGTCAGCGAACTGCGGGTTGGCGATATTATTTTCTACAAGCTTCATGAGAATGGTGCTTTGAGTGAACACTGGCAGCTCGGCATCAGCCGTTGGATAAACGGCAGTCAGAGAGACGGCGCCACCGTCGGCATCAAGAATTTGCCCGGAGAATTGCAGCCGGCGCGGATCTCCGGGCTCAACCCACAAGGCAAGCGGCTCATCCAGCAGCCTGTGCTGCAGGTGGCGCACCGGACCGGCGGGCAAGTCTCCTACAGCTTTATTGCGCCCAAGGGTCTGTTTCGCAGTGGTGCGGCGCTGGACCTTGTCGTCAGCGGACAAAAATTCGAAATTCAGACTGCCGGCCGCCTCGAATCGAGTGCGCGCGTAGAAATTTTTGAATTCGAAGTCACGAATGACCGGAAACTGGGCGGTAACGTTGGACAGGCCGCCGGCAGTGGCGCGGTTTTCCCCGCCACCTGAAGACCTACTTCAAAAACGGATCACTGAGCTGCTCTTGTAACGCCCGATCCGCATCCAGTAATGCTTCTGCCAACTCCGGTACCTCCTCGCACAGGCTCTTCGCCTCGTCCTGCCCCGGAAGCCTGAGATTAATGCGCTGATAGAAATTCGCGAGGGTAAACTCGCGACCGTTTACTTTCAGACAGTAGGTCGAGTCCAGCAGACCGCCGACAATATCAAGCTCCTGCAAGCGGTTCAGGCTAAGCCGCACATCCTGCTCGTTGGTCTCGGGAAACGCCTGCTCAATTTCTATGAATGTCAGGGTCTCGCCTCTTGCCTGAGCCTTGGCGAGTTGTTCGACGATCCTCAGAGCAAGGACAAAGGGATTCCGGGCATGGTGGGTGTTGGGCCGGTAATCTTCCAGACTGTGGCTGATTTCGGCACCGAGCAGGATGATGAGCCAGGACAGATAAATCCAGATCACAAAAAGGGGCAATGTCGCGAGCACGGCACCGTAGATCAGGTCATAGGTAGAAAATTTGCTGACAAAAACCGCAAATCCGTACTTGGCGAGTTCAAAGAGTACTGTCGCAACGAGTGCACCGATTGTGCCATGAACAAGCCGCACCCGTCGGGTCGGCAGGATAAGGTACATGAGCAGAAATGCCACGAAAGCCAACAGAAAAGGCAAACCGATTTTGACCACGCCGCTGATCTGGGTCACGACCTGCTGGACAAACGGCAACGATCCGAGATAGGAGGTCACCCCGATGCTGGCGCCCATCAAAATGGGCGTCAGGGTCAACAATGACCAGTACACCAGGAATTTGCCAATCAGGGTGCGCTTGAAGTGGCTTTTCCAGATGATTTCAAAAGCCTTGTCGACCGCCCTCATCAGCAACAGTGCAGTGACGATCAATACCGCAATCCCGATACTGGTCGTCATAACACTGCGCGACTTCTGAACGAACTCTTCAAGGTGTTGCTGAACCACGATGCCTGTGTCGGGCAGAAAGTTCCGGAAGATTATGTCCTGGATCTGGCCGCCGACATTTTCGAAGGCAGGGAATATGGCCAGCAGACTCAGGGTCACAGCCATGAAAGGCACCAACGCCAGCAAACTGTTCAGGGTCAGCTCGGCAGCGAGAGCATTACAATGATTATCGCGGAATCGGTTGAAGACCTCGCTGACGAAGCCCTTCATCCAGATAGCTCTTTCTTCTATCAATTATCCTGCCTACAATACTGGCCAACTCGTCATTTGGCCTATGGTAGCAGCTATGAGCAGATTTACTATCCTTCACAATCCGCGTTGTTCCAAATCCCGGGAGACACTCAGGTTACTGCGGGAAAAAGATATCGAACCCGAAGTTATCGAATACCTCTCCGCACCGCCGTCAAAAAAACAGTTTGCCAAAATCCTCGACATGCTCGACATGAAACCGAGGCAAGTCATGCGCACTCGCGAGGCAGAGTACCGGGAGCATGGTCTGGATAATTCCGGTCTCTCCGACAGCCAACTCATCGAACTTATGCTGGCACACCCCAAGGTTATAGAAAGACCCATCGTGTTTACTGATCAGAAAGCGGTTATCGGCCGGCCGCCGGAAAATGTTCTGGAGTTGCTTGCATGAACCAGATTCTGGTGCTCTATTATTCCCGACATGGCAGCACCCGTGAAATGGCCAGACTGATTGCCCGGGGTATCGATTCCGTCGATAACTGCGAAGCTGTGTCGAGGACGGTACCGCCGATCTCCCCCACCAGCGAAGCGACCTCACCGGAAATCCCGGACAGCGGTGATCCCTATGTCAGCCTCGACGATCTGAAAAGCTGCCAGGGTCTCGCCCTCGGCAGCCCCACCCGTTTCGGCAACATGGCGGCGCCGCTCAAGTATTTTCTCGATCAGACCGCGTCGCTCTGGCTGCAAGGTAACCTGGTCGACAAACCGGCAACGGTATTTACCTCGACCGGCAGCCTGCATGGCGGACAGGAGTCCACCTTGCTCAGCATGATGGTGCCCCTGCTGCACCATGGTATGCTCCTCTGCGGTCTGCCTTACACCGAATCCGATCTGCGCCATACCCGCAGCGGAGGCACGCCATACGGCGCCTCGCACGTTGCCGGTAATGACAATAACATGCCGATTTCCGACGAGGAAAAACGCCTGTGTCTGGCCCAGGGCAAACGACTGGCGGAAATCACCAGCCGCCTCAGGACCTCCTCCCGATGACTCGTGAACAAATCCTCCGCACCGGCATCCGGGCCAGACTGCTGACCCTGGTCGCCTATTTCTTCCTGCTCGCCCTCATCCCGCTCTGGATCTTTTGGCTGTCGCCCCCCCGGCAACTGCCGCCCGTGCCCATGTTTGTGATTTGGTGGCTGCCGCTGCTGTTTCCACTGCCGGGGCTGCTCCGGGGCAAGGCCTATACCTACTCCTGGATGTGCTTTTTGCTGATCATCTATTTCTGTCACGGCCTGGTGACGGTTGCGGTTTCCGACGGCGATACCCGCCTTGGATTGCTTGAGGCCGGCTTGAGCGTGGTGATTTTTCTGGCCGCCGTCACCTATGTTCGCAGTATCCGGAAGCTCAATGCCTGATCCCCGCCCTGGTGTCCATATTGCCTGAACCCCGTTAATACGATATATTTCGTACAAACGGACTGTTATTAAGGATGATTGCCATGAAAACATTTTCATTGGCCGTTGCCACCCTCCTGATGAGCCTGCTGGCTGTTAGCGTGGCCGGGGCCCGGGAGCCTTCCGCCGATCTGCGCATGTCACCCTCCCAACTGCGCGAACTGAAAGACTTTGCCTATGCCGGTTCCCCCGATGCCCAACTCCTGCTGGCCGTAATCTATCTTGAAGGCAAGGTCGTTGACCGCAATGAATCAGTCGCAAAAAAATTCCTGTTCGAAGCCTCCAGAGGCGGCCACCCGGTAGCCCAGTACCAGTTGGGCCATTTTTTTGAGACCGGCCGTGTGGTCGGCCAGGATGATGACGACGCCCTTTACTGGTACAAAAAGTCCGCCGAACAAAACTACCGGCCAGCGGCGAAACGTCTGGCAGACCTCCAGGGCATTGCCTGGGTAGAGCCGGACACGCAAGCTGACAGCGACGCCGAACCGACTGTCGCGACCCAAGCTTCCATCAAACCCGAAGCAGAGCTATTGGTGACGGATTCCGAACCATTGGCGCCGGACTCTGAAGGAAAGGTTGCCGACGATGCCCGTCCGTCGCCGGAAGTGGATGACGATACCTACGTGATGGAAGTCCGGGGTGGTCCGGTAACCATGGAAACCATCCTCGGCACTATGGGAGAAGCTTACGCAGAGCGCTGGCAGCTGGAGATGTGCCAGAGCGCCGGTGACTGTGACATCAATGAGTGCTTTACTGACACCGGCGCCAGTACCGGCCGCTGCGATCAGATGTTCCAGGATATACTCGACAACCGTTACAATACCAAGGACTTTGGCGCCACGCTCCGCGACCGGCAAGCCCGGGTCCAGGCCCAGCGCGGCGGTGGTGGAGATAACTAGGCTCGGGGATCAGGGCTGGAAGGCTCTGTATCGCAGAAAGTGATCGCAAAGTACCAGTGCCGCCATCGCCTCGACGATGGGGACTGCGCGCGGTAACACACAGGGGTCATGCCGGCCCCGTCCGGTAAAGGTCACCTCCTTGCCCTCCAGATCAACCGTCGGCTGCTCCTGCAGAATGGTCGCCGTCGGCTTGAAGGCCACCCGGAACACAATCGGCATCCCGTTACTGATCCCGCCCTGGATCCCGCCGGAGAAATTGGTCCGGGTACGGATATCATCACCCTCGGTAAAAAAGTGATCATTGTGCGCCGAGCCCTGCATACGGGTACCGGCAAACCCCGAACCCACTTCAAAGCCCTTGCTGGCATTGATCGCCAGCATGGCCT
>JASBTO010000048.1 GCA_030148365.1 Kangiellaceae bacterium | reverse complement strand
ACCCGAAAAGGCCCTACTGATGATTCAACCACGACTCCAGCCCGCCGGCGGTGACAGCGGCCAGCGCAAGGTGCTGACGGTCAGCGAACTTAACCTCTCCACCCGTCGCCTGCTGGAGCGGGAACTGGGCCAGATCTGGATTTCCGGCGAGTTGTCCAATGTCACCATCGCGGCGTCCGGACACTGGTACTTTACCCTCAAGGATGCCGGCGCCCAGGTCCGTTGCGCCATGTTCCGGCAAAAAAACCGGTTGGCCCGTTTCCGGCCGGCCGAGGGTCAGCAGATCCTGTTGCGAGCCAAAGTCAGTCTTTATGAGCCCCGCGGTGATTACCAGCTGATCGGCGAGTACATCGAGCCCGCCGGTGAAGGCGCGCTGCAGCTCGAGTTTGCCCGGCTGAAAGCGCGGCTGGAAACCGAAGGCCTGTTCGATCCGGCTCGCAAGCGTCCCCTGCCCGACTTCCCGACCCGGCTCGGCGTCATTACTTCACCCACCGGCGCGGCCATTCGCGATGTGCTCAAGGTGCTGAACAAGCGCATGCCCTCTCTGGAGGTCGTGATTTACCCAGCCCAGGTGCAGGGCAAGGCGGCGACGGGCCAGTTGATTGCCGCGCTGGAAACCGCCAACCGGCGCCGGGAAGTTGACTTGTTGCTGCTGACCCGCGGCGGCGGCTCCCTCGAGGACCTCTGGTGCTTCAATGAAGAAGCCCTGGCCCGGGCGCTGATAGCGAGCGATTTGCCCGTCGTCTCCGCCGTCGGCCATGAGGTGGATACTTCCATCGCCGATTTCGTTGCCGACGCCCGCGCCCCAACCCCCTCGGCGGCCGCAGAAATGATCGCCCCGGACCGCGACGCCCTGCTCCGCCATCTCCGCCAGTTGCAAAGCCGGTTGCGCCAGGCGGGCGGGCGGCGCATCGAGTCCCTGGAAATCCGTCTGCACAAGCTCACCAGCCGCCTGGTCCACCCGAGGGAACAATTGCAGCGGCATCAGCAACGTCTCGACCAGCTGCATGGCCGTATGACCGACAGCATTCGGCAAAGCCTGCAAGGGCGCAAAGAGCACCATGCCCGCCTGGAGCAGCGCCTGGCCCTGCAGAACCCGGCGCTGCGGATCGAGCGACTGCAACACCGACTACAGGGCTTGCAACAGCAACTGTCAACCACCATGACCCGACAGCTGGAGCGCTGCCGACACCAGTTGGGGCTTGCCGCCCAGACCCTGCATGCCGTCAGTCCGCTGGCAACCCTGGAGCGTGGTTACTCGATCACCCGGCGGGCCGATACCGGCGCGGTGCTGAAATCAGCCTCGGAGCTTGCGCCGGGAGATACGCTGCTGACCCGCCTGCATACCGGTGAGGTACAAAGCCGGGTCATTGATGCGAAGCAAACGGAAACCGACGGGAAAGACGCTGACTGAAAGGTTGAACCCGCGCAGGAACACTGCCGTTAGCCGGCACGGGAAAGATAGGCTTGAACGTGCCGGCTAACGGCCGAATTTCTTGATGGCGCGTTTGCGCTTGAGCCGTTGGCGACGGGTGATTTCGTTCTTGCGGCCCTTGAAGGGGTTGTCCGACTCTTTCAGTTCCAGCTTGATGGGGGTGCCGGTAATCTCGAGCCCCTTGCGGAAATGGTTCATCAGGTACCGGCGATAGGACTCCGGCAAGCGGCTCAACTGATTGCCATGGATGACGATGCGGGGTGGATTGTGGCCACCGGGATGGGCATAGCGCAGCTTGATGCGACGGCCCCGGACAGCCGGCGGCTGATGGCGGATGACCGCGGTTTCCAGCATGCGGGTCAGTTTCGACGCGCTCATCTCACAGTTGGCGCTTGCCCAGGCATCGTCCACGGCTTCAAACAGATGGCCGACATTGGTGCCGTGCAGGGCGGAGATGAAATGAATTTCCGCGAAATCGACAAACTGCAGTCGCCGTTCCAGATCCTCACGGATCTTCAGGCGAGTGTGCTCCTCCAGACCGTCCCATTTATTGACGGCAATCACCAGGGAGCGTCCGGCATCCAGTGCGAAACCGAGCAGGTGTAAATCCTGATCGGTGATGGATTCCCGGGCATCCAGTACCACAATGACCACATTCGCGTCGTTGATCGCCTGCAGGGTCTTGAGCACCGAGAATTTCTCCACCCCCTCGCCGACCTTGCCCCGACGGCGTACGCCGGCCGTGTCAATCAGGGTGTACTGCTTGCCCCGTCGCTCCATGTCGATAAAGATACTGTCGCGAGTGGTGCCGGGCAGATCGAAGACCACGACCCGCTCTTCACCCAACATGCGATTGACCAGCGTGGATTTGCCGACGTTGGGGCGCCCGATGATTGCCAGGCGAGGACCTTTTTCGGTACCGTCTTCGGCAATGTCGACATCCGGCAGCACTTCCGCTTCCGGCGCGGCCTCAACGACGGCTTCCACGAGTTTCGGTATGCCGCGACCGTGGGCTGCGGCTATCGGCCAGGGCTCGCCGAGTCCGAGGCTGTAGAATTCCAGCATGGCAGTGTCGGCGTCGATCCCGTCGGTTTTGTTGACCACCAGAAATACCGACTTGTTCTGACGCCGGAGGTGGTCGGTTACATAGTTGTCCGCGGCGGTGATACCGGTGCGCGCGTCGACGAGAAACAGAACAATATGGGCTTCCTGGATGGCCAACAGAGACTGTCCCGCCATCAGGCCGTCGATGCCGGCCTCGTCACCGGCGATGCCGCCGGTGTCGATCAGGATGAAGGGTTTGCCATTGAGCGTGGCATGGCCGTATTGCCGATCCCGGGTCAGCCCGGGCAGATCGGCCACCAGTGCGTCGCGGGTTCGGGTCAGGCGATTGAACAACGTGGACTTGCCGACATTCGGCCGCCCCACCAACGCGATGACGGGTAGCATGACTCAGTCCTGGTCAGCCGGGACCCGGAAGGCGGCAAGCGTGCCGTCCCGGGCAATCGCGATCAATTCACCGCCGGAAGCCAGGGGTTCCACCCCGACACCACTGCCATCCACACGATTGCGGGCCACGAAGCTGCCGTCGTCCGCGTTCAGCCAGTGCAAATAACCGTCGAAGTCTCCCACCACCAGGTAAGGCCCGAATTTGGTCGGTCCGGTGATATCCCGGTGAAAGAGCTCCTTGTTGGTCCAGGCCACGGCGCCGGAGGCCCGATCGAGGGCGCTCACATAGCTGTCGTCGTGGGTCACATAGATATGGTCCGCGTCGGCGGAAATATTGCGGTAAGCGGACAACTCACGATTCCACAAGGTAGCGCCATTGCGCAGGTCCACTGCGGCCATGTTGCCGTTATAGCCGACCACATAGAGAACCCCGTCGTAAATCAGGGGATCAGAGTCCACGTCCACCAGCCGTTGCAGCTCGGAGCGGCCGGAGGGGGCTGTCACCCGGTGTTCCCAGGCCAGACGTCCGTCCTCAATCAGGAAAGCGGCCACCTTGCCATTGGCGAAGCCCGCCAGTACCGCGCCGCCAGGCGCAATCACCGGCGCGGAAGTACCGCGCAAGGTCAGGATCGGCACCGAGCGGTCATAAAACCAGTCCCGCTCCCCGGTTTCGGCATTCATCGCGAACAATTTGCCATCCACGGAATGCACAATGACCTTGCCACTGCCCGCCGCCGGCGGTGCAATCACTTCACTGGACACCAGGTTGCGCCATTTTTCGGCACCGGATTCCGGGTCCAGAGCAATCACTTCACCGTCCTTGGAGCCGACCAGCACCAGACTCTCACCGACGCCGATACCACCGGCAACCGCCGACTGGGTGTCGTATTCCCAAATTCGCTTGCCCGTTTCGGGATCAAAGGCAAAGACCTTGCCGTCGGCGTCAGCGGTAAAAAGTTTGCCGAACCCGAGCGCCGGTTGCAGTCGGCTGTAGAGTTCGCCCGCGCCATCACCGGCGTCCGCGGACCAGACCTTGCGGGGTTTGAAGGCCGCGTCCAGATCGACCAGCTCGGCCGGTTCAATGACGATTTCATCAGCGCAGGCCATCAGCAGCCCCGCCAGCAGCGTTATCAGCAGTCCCAATCGGATATTCTTCATTCTGCGCTCACTTCTTCGGCAAGGCTGACAGGCGCGAGAGAATCGAGCAGTAACTCCAGTGTCGGATGACCGTCAATGCCATTGGCGCGGGCTTCCTCGAATGCCGCACGGGCGTCACCGGGGCGGTCCTGGGCCAGCAGGGCTTCCCCTCTGACCATGGCGTAGCCACCCTTGTAGGCGGGGTCCGCAGGGTCTTTGAGGAGGCTGATTGCTTCATCCGGGTTACCGTTGGCAAGTACCAGACGGGCCAGGCGCAGACGTGCGAGCGGCTTGTACTCATCCTGGCCGGACTGGGCCAGCACCCAGCGGAGATTTTTTTCGGCCATTTCCGGCTTGCCGTTTTCGACACCGTGTTTGGCCAGTTGCAATGCGCTCAGGGTCGCATAGGTGGAATCGGGATGGTCGGTCATCAGTTTTTCAGCCTGTGCGATGAACGCCGCGTCGTCACGACTCATTTCCGTCACCGCAGCTTCATAGACCAGAGACGCCTGCCCGGCCTGCTCTTGCTGGCGGTCTTGCCACCAGTTCCAGCCCAGAATCCCGCCAATTCCGATGATCGCACCGATGACAATGGAGGTGCCATTTTCTTTCCACCAATTCTTGATGGCTTCGACTTGTTGTTCTTCTGTCTCGTACACGTTCACTGATAGAGCTCCCGCTGCAATTAATTACCTGATTCAAGGAAGTATTGATTGATCAAATCGTAAATGGTTCGACCGGGCACGGTAACCTGATCCCGCGCTTCCCGCAAATACTTGATGCTGACCTCATCGCGCTCCAGCTCGCTGGCCGCAAGGATCACCGCCACTCTGGCGCCGCTCTTGTCGGCCCGCTTGAACTGCTTTTTGAAATTTCCACCGCCACAATTGAGGCGAACCCGGATCCCCGGGCACCGGTCGCGCAGCTGCTCCGCCAGATTAAGCGCCGCCGCGCCGGTATCACCGACGCCAATCACATAGACGTCCGCCGCCGCGAACTCTTGGTCCGAACGCGCTTCGAGCAGCGCCACAATCCGCTCCAGCCCCATGGCAAAACCGCAGGCCGGGGTGGCTTTGCCGCCCAGTTGTTCGACCAGTCCGTCATAGCGGCCACCGGCACAAATAGTACCCTGGGCGCCGAGAGACTCTGTCACCCACTCGAAAACAGTCCGGTTGTAGTAGTCGAGCCCCCGTACCAGCCGGGGATTGACCCGGTAGTGGATCCCGGCCGCATCCAGCAAGGTACACAGACCGTCGAAATGTTCCCGGGACTCGTCATCCAGGTAATCCGCCAGCCTCGGCGCACCCTCGATGAGGGCGTCGAGATCCGGATTCTTGGAGTCGAGGATCCGCAGCGGGTTGGTGTCGAGACGCCGGCGGCTGTCCTCATCAAGCTGGTCGGCATGGGGCATAAAATAGTCCACCAGCGCCTGCCGATAGGCGACCCGGGTCTCCGGAGAGCCCAGAGAGTTCAGTTGCAACTCGACCTCGTCGCCAATCTCCAGTTGCCGCCACAGGCGCGCGGTCATCAGGATCAATTCGGCGTCCACATCCGGTCCGGCCAGACCAAAGGTCTCCGCACCCATCTGGTGAAATTGCCGATAGCGACCTTTTTGCGGACGCTCATGCCGGAACATGGGGCCCATATACCAGAGGCGCTGCTCCTGGTTGTAGAGCAATCCGTGTTCGATCCCGGCCCGGACGCAGCTGGCGGTGCCCTCGGGACGCAACGACAGACTTTCTTCGTTACGATCGGTGAAGGTGTACATCTCCTTTTCGACAATATCCGTGACCTGGCCGATGGAGCGCGCAAACAGCGGCGTCTTCTCCACCACCGGCATGCGGATTTCCGAATAGCCGTAGCCCGCCACCAACTGACGGATCAGGGTTTCCAGTTGCTGCCAGTAGGGAGACGCCTCCGGCAGGCAGTCGTTCATGCCGCGCACGGCCTGTATGGTTTTGGACAAGTTGAAGATTCTTTGGCGTTAAAATGCGGGGATTATAGCGGATCTGGCGAAAAACAGTAGCCAGCTGACCGCATTCTCCGCCGGATATCAGGGTTTTTCGACCGGCAACAGCTCTTCCCCTTTGCTCAGACGCCGGGTCTGGTCTGCTCTTTCCTTGAGTCGCTCCCGGATTTGTTTTTCAAGCGCGTCGACCAGCTCTTCGTTCTGGACCTTGAAGTTCTTCTCGCCATCCTTGTAAAGCAGCGATTTCTTGAAGCCCCCGGTAAGACCGATATCCACTTCTTTCGCTTCACCGGGGCCGTTGACCACACAGCCGATCACGGCCACATCCAGGGGTTCGCGCACGTCTTCCAGGCGCCGCTCCAGTTCGTTGACGGTCTTGATGACGTCGAACTGCTGACGGGAGCAAGACGGGCAGGCAATCAGGTTGATGCCCCGCTGGCGCAAGCCGAGACTCTTGAGAATATCGTAACCAACCTTGACCTCTTCCACCGGATCCGCGGCCAGCGAGACCCGGATAGTGTCGCCAATGCCTTCCGCCAGCAGCATGCCGAGGCCCACCGCCGATTTTACGGCGCCGGCACGGGCCGCGCCCGCCTCGGTAATGCCAAGGTGCAGGGGGTTGTCGATTTGCGC
>JASBTO010000043.1 GCA_030148365.1 Kangiellaceae bacterium | reverse complement strand
CTCGATCCGGTGCCCGATTGCGTCGTCATTGGCAATGCCATGTCCCGGGGCAACCCTTGCGTCGAGGCGGTACTCGATCAGGGGCTGAATTATCGCTCCGGCCCCCAGTGGTTGGCGGAAAACATCCTGCAGGACAAATGGGTACTGGCCGCCGCCGGCACTCACGGCAAAACCTCGACCGCCTCGATGCTGGCCTGGATCCTCGAGCATGCCGGGCTGGAACCGGGTTTTTTGATCGGTGGTGTGCCGGAGAATTTCGGCATTTCCGCACGGGTTACCCAGTCGCCCTTTTTTGTGGTTGAGGCGGATGAATATGACACCGCCTTTTTCGACAAACGCTCCAAATTTGTGCATTACCGGCCGCGCACGGTGATTCTGAACAATCTTGAATTTGATCACGCCGATATCTTCCCGGATCTCGACGCCATCAAGACCCAGTTTCATCACCTGGTCCGTATCGTGCCGGGTAGCGGCCTGATTGTGTGGCCGGCGGATGATGACAATCTGCAGTCCGTATTGGATCAGGGATTGTGGACTGCGCAGGAAACCACCGCGTCAGAGAAAGGCTGGAATTGGCAGTTGAGCGCGAAAGACGGTAGCGCCTTTTCCGTCAGTTTTGATGGCGAGCCCCAGGGTGAGCTGAAATGGGATCTGATGGGCATGCACAATGTCCGCAATGCCGTCGCCGCGATCGCCGCGGCCCGGCACGCCGGGGTCCCGGTCAGCCATGCCCTGGCGGCGCTGGCGCAGTTCAAGAACGTCAAACGGCGCATGGAGCTCAAGGGCGAAGCGGCGGGGATCCGCGTCTACGACGACTTTGCTCATCACCCGACCGCGATCACCACGACCTTGCAGGGGTTGCGGGCCCGGGTCGGTGAGGAGCGCATCATCGCGGTGCTCGACCCCCGATCCAATACCATGAAAATGGGGGTTCACCAAGACGTGCTGCTCGATTCCCTGAATTCGGCGGATGCGGCAATTATCCATATGCCGGCGAATTTTGACTGGCAATTTGATGCCGGTGAATTATCCCGCCGCGGTAACGTCATCATCCGCGACAGTATCGAATCGGTCCTCAAGGAAACCCTCGACCAGGTCCGGGAGGGCGACCATATACTGGTGATGAGTAACGGCGGTTTCGGCGGGATCCACGATAAACTGCTCGCCGCGCTCGCGGCCAAGGCGGCCTGAATGGACCGCGGCAAGAGTATCAGTGTCGCCGTTACCGGCGCCTCGGGCGCGCCTTATGCGTTGCGTCTGCTGGCCAATTTGCTGCCGGTGTACGAGCGTATATTTGTCATGATTTCCGGGGCCGGGCGTGTGGTGCTGGCCACGGAAACCGGACTGCAATTGCCGAAAGCACCGAGAGTCATTGAAGAGAAACTGGCGGAACTTCTGGGTTGCGAGCCGGGCAAGCTGGAAGTGGTCAGCGAGGACAACTGGATGTCGCCGGTCGCCAGCGGCTCCAGCGCGCCCCGGCAGATGGTGGTGTGCCCGTGCAGCACCGGCACCCTTTCGGCCATTGCCTGTGGCGCCAGTGACAATATTATTGAGCGCGCCGCAGATGTCGTACTCAAGGAAAAAGGCCAGCTTATACTGGTACCCCGGGAGACGCCCATGTCGGTCATCCACCTGGAAAACCAGTTGCAGCTGGCGCGGGCGGGGGCCACCATCCTGCCGGCGAGCCCCGGTTTTTACCAGAACCCGGAATCGGTCGAAGATTTGGTCGACTTCGTGGTGGCGAGGATACTCGATCATCTGGGGGTCGAGCAGAAACTGGTCGCCCGCTGGGGTTACAATTCGCAGCCGGACTGAGCGTCACGCATTCCTGAATTTTCAATTTCGAGGCAATTTATGGCCAAAGCGGCTTTATCCATTGAGGGCTTGAGCAAGACCTATGCGTCGGGCGTCGAAGCGCTGAAGAATATCGATTTGGTTGTCGAGGAGGGCGATTTTTTCGCACTGCTGGGCCCCAACGGCGCCGGAAAATCCACGACTATCGGTATTATCAGCTCCCTCGTAAACAAGAGCGCCGGCAAGATCAGGGTGTTCGGTCACGATTTGGACGAAGACCTGACACTGGCCAAGCGACAACTTGGCCTGGTACCCCAGGAATTCAATTTCTCCGTGTTCGAGACGGTGCAGCAGATTGTCGTCAACCAGGCGGGCTACTATGGCATGCCGCGCAAGGAGGCACTGGCAAGGACCGAAGAAGTGCTGCCGCAACTGGGCCTCTGGGACAAGCGCAACACCACGGCACGGGAGTTATCCGGGGGGATGAAGCGGCGACTGATGATCGCCCGCGCGCTGATCCACGAACCGAAACTCCTGATGCTCGATGAGCCGACTGCGGGCGTCGACATCGAGATTCGGCGCTCGATGTGGAGCTTTCTGCGCCGCATCAACGATGCAGGGACGACCATCATCCTGACCACACATTATCTCGAGGAAGCCGAAAGCCTGTGTCGTCATGTCGCGATCATCGACGAAGGCGAGATCAT
This sequence comes from Kangiellaceae bacterium, assembly GCA_030148365.1. Lineage (GTDB taxonomy): Bacteria > Pseudomonadota > Gammaproteobacteria > Enterobacterales > Kangiellaceae > JASBTO01. The sequence continues at coordinate 79 of JASBTO010000043.1, read as the reverse complement.
CGAAGACGCGCCGATGACCACGGTCATCAGGAAGCTGCAGCGCGAGGTATTCGTGTTGAGCCTGCGTGAACCGCTAAGC
>JASBTO010000035.1 GCA_030148365.1 Kangiellaceae bacterium | reverse complement strand
GTCTTCGTCATCGAAGAAGAAGTGGCCAAGCGAAAACTTGTGGAAACCGGCCTGATAGACGGTGAACGAATTGAAGTCCTCAGCGGCCTGAGCGCCGGCGAACAAGTGGTGACCACGGGTCAGCACAGCCTCAAAGAAGGCACCAAAGTCGAAATCCTCGAACTCTGAAACGGGCCTGACTATGAATCTGGTTGAACTGTCCATCCGCAGGCCCGTCACCGTGGCCATGTTTACCGTGGCCCTGCTGGTATTCGGCTTTATACTTGCCGGCCGTCTGGGTCTGAACCTGTTGCCCGAACTGGCCTATCCGACCCTGACGGTGCGAACCGACTACGACGGCGCCGCCCCGGCGGAGGTCGAGCATCTCGTCACCAAGCCGGTCGAGGAAAGTCTCGGCGTGATCAAGAATCTGCGCCAAATCCGTTCCATTTCCCGCGCCGGACAATCCGATGTGGTGCTGGAGTTCAATTGGGGTACGGATATGGGCACCGCGGGTCTGGAGACTCGCGAAAAACTCGATATTCTGCAACTGCCGCTGGATGTTGATCGCCCCTCCCTGCTCCGCTTCAATCCTTCTCTGGACCCGATCCTGCGTCTGAGTCTGGCGACAAAATCCGAGTCCGGCGAGATCCGTGAAACCTCCCTCAATGATCTTATCTATCTGCGCCGGTTTGCCGAGGACGAAGTCAAAAAACGCATCGAGTCCATCGAAGGCGTCGCCTCGGTCAAACTGAGTGGCGGTCTCGAAGACGAAATCCAGGTGCTGGTCAACCAGGACAAACTGGCGCAATTGAATCTGCCCATCGAAAGGGTCGCCGCCCGGCTGAAGGCCGAGAACGTCAACCTGGCGGGTGGCCGGCTTGAAGAAGGCGTCCAGCAATACCTGGTGCGGACGCTCAACCAGTACCAGAGCGTCACGGAAATCGGCAATACCATTATCGGCCTCCGGGATGGCGCGCCTTTGTATTTGCGGGACATCGCCACCGTTCGCCAGCAGTACAAGGAGCGGGAGGCCATTACCCGGATCAATGGCGTCGAGGCGGTGGAAATCGCCATTTACAAAGAGGGTGACGCCAACACCGTAACCGTCGCCGAGCGGGTCATGAAGCGCATTGACCAGGTTAACGAAGGCCTGCCCGGGGAGCTGGAAATTGTCAGCCTTTATGATCAGTCCCAGTTCATCGCCCAGGCCATTGACGAAGTTATCCAGAATGCGATTATCGGTGGCATTCTTGCGATGCTCGTGCTTTACCTGTTTCTGAGAAACTTTACCGCCACGGCCATTATTTCCATGGCCATTCCGGTGTCGGTGATCGCCTCTTTCAATCTCATGCATGTCGCGAACATCAGCATGAACATCATGTCCATAGGCGGTATTGCTCTTGCCATCGGCCTGCTCGTGGACAATGCCATTGTCGTGCTCGAAAATATCGCCCGTCATCAGGATGCCGGCGAGGATCCCGACGCTGCCGCCCATCATGGTACCCGGGAAGTGTCGATGGCCGTCACCGCCGCGACCCTGACCACGATCGCGGTATTTGCGCCGCTGATTTTTGTGCAGGGCATTGCCGGTCAACTTTTCAAGGATCAGGCCCTGACCGTGACCTTCGCATTGATCATCTCGCTGCTGGTGGCGCTGACCCTGATCCCGATGCTGTCGGCCAAATTTTCCCGGCGCAAACTGGCGCGGGCCAACGCAGCCGCCCAACCGGCCGGTGACAAAAAGGTCAAGACCGGGTGGACCGTCCATGCCGGGTCCTGGCTGACCCTGCCTTTTGTACTGATCTGGACCGGCCTCAGCCGGCTCGGCTATTACGCATTCAAACCTGTAACCTATGTTTTCAACCTTGCCTATGACGGCCTGGCGCGGGTCTACAACGGTCTGCTCGCAGTCGCGCTCCGCAACCGCCTGATCGTGCTGCTCGTGGCGGTTGGCATCTTTTCCGGCAGCCTGTTGCTGATACCGCGCATCGGTGTCGAATTGATCCCCCAACTCTCCCAGGGCGAATTCATCGTTGAGGTCAAGGCCAGCCCCGGCACCCCCCTCGCCCGCACCGACCAGATGCTGTCCGATGTGCAACGGGAATTTCGTGAAATACCGGCCATTGATCGGGTCTTTTCCGTGTCCGGAAGTGGCAACCGCCTCGACGCCAGCCCTGATCAGGGTGGCGAGAACTGGGGCGAGATCAATCTGGTCCTGAAAAAGCCGGTTAACCGCAGCCTGGAAGATCAGGTCCTGAAAGAACTTCGGGCGCGACTGAGCCGCATACCGGGCATCGAATACAAGATCAGTCGCCCGACCCTGTTCACCTTCAAGACGCCGCTGGAAGTGGAGCTTGCCGGCTACAATCTCGAGAAGCTGAAAACCCAGAGCCGTCTGCTGATCGCGAAGATGAATTCGGAAGACAGGTTCAGCGACATCAAATCGACCATCGAATCGGGACATCCCGAAGTGCAAATCCGCTTCGATCAGGAAAAAGCGGCCCACTTCGGCCTTGATGTACCGGAAGTCGCCAACCGGGTCGTCCATAACCTGAAAGGCGAAGTCGCCACCCGCTATGCATTCCGGGACCGCAAAATCGACGTACTGGTGCGGGTAGAAGAGGAAGACCGCACGGCGGTCAGCGACATTCACAAGCTGATCATCAACCCCGCCCAGGACAAGCCGGTGACGCTCGATGCGGTGGCCGAAATCCGTATTGGCGAAGGCCCCAGCGAAATCCATCGTCTCAACCAGCAGCGGGTCGCCGTGATCAGCGCCAACCTGCGCTATGGAGACCTGGGACAGGCCGCCGACCTGATGCAAAGCCTGGTGGACGACCTGCCCTTTACCGAGGGCGT
>JASBTO010000032.1 GCA_030148365.1 Kangiellaceae bacterium | reverse complement strand
GCGGTGCCACCGCGTTGGCAATGCAGGGCGTTGGCGAAATCTGGGACGAACTCGGGGACGAGGTCGATCATTTGATCACCGCCTGCGGGACCGGCGCGACCGTGGCCGGTCTGGCGGCGAAGGCCCCGGCGGTTAGCCGGGTAACCGGCGTCGCCGTGCTCAAGGGCGAGGCGTTTCTGGCGAAGGATATCGGAGAGCTGTTAACTGAAGCGGGCAGTAACCGCCGCGATAACTGGCGCCTCTGGCATGACTACCACTTCGGCGGCTATGCCCGGGCAACGCCGGCGTTACTTGAGTTCGTCCGGCAATCGGAGGCCGAATTTGATCTGCCCCTGGATCCGGTCTATACCGGGAAAATGCTGTACGGGTTTATGGAGCAGGTGAAGCAGGGCGCCTTCGCCCGGGGCAGTCGCATCGTCCTGCTGCACACCGGCGGTCTGCAGGGGCAACGGGGATTTGGTAAACGGACGGCGCGGGCGCAGTAGAGCTTGAAAAACCGACCGGGTTTTTCCGGCCGGTTTTACGGGCTATAAAGGCTTCTGTTTCAGCAGATCACGGATTTCCATCAACAGCACTTCGTTGTTCGGCAACTTGGGTTTTTCCTGCTTTTCTTTCTGTTCCGCTTTTTCCTCTTCTTTTTTCTGCAGCCGGTTCATGACCCGGACGACCATGAAGATGGCGAAGGCGATGATCAGGAAATCAATGGTGGTCTGGATGAAAGCGCCCCAGGCCAGAACCACGTCCGGTTCGTCGCCGACGCCTTCCTTGAGGACCGTACTCAGCTGGGTAAAGTCGGTGCCGCCGAGCAACAAACCGACAGGCGGCATCAGCACGTCATCCACGAATGACGATACAATTTTCCCGAAGGCGGCGCCGATCACAATACCGACGGCCATGTCCATGACATTGCCCTTGATGGCAAATTCCTTGAACTCGGACAACATACCCATAACTCTCTCTCCTTGTTGACGTTTTTGGATAACTGCTTCCTGCATTATCGGTTTTTCGGTGAGTGATGCAAGACGTAGACCCAGCGCCCGTCATGGGTGCGGAGCAATTCAGAAATCAGGGGCCGGGGAGTCAGGGACCGGCTTAGTTGAAAACGACGTCGACGCTGTGGCCGGCGACCAGGCTCAGCTCCCGTTCGGCGTTGCCGCCGTAGCAGGCGAGTTCGAGCATGCGATCGCTGTTGATGATGGCGACGGGGCCTTTCGCCGCGCCGTTTTGATAATGGTTGAAGCGATCAAACCGGGAGCCCTGGCACGTGATCTTGGCGATGGTTTCATTTTCGAGATGGCGCTCGCTGATATTGGTCATGGCATTGCCGAACCGGTCAAAAGCGATGATCTGACCCACCAGAAGTTTGCCGGTACGGGTAACGGTCGGCAATTCCAGATGTTCAATCGTTGACACCTGATCCGAGAATTCGGCCGGATCGATATCGCGGGCCATAAGGGCCGCTGCCGGCGCGAAAACTGCGAGCCCGTCAAAACTGTTGTGGGCCTGCCACCAGGGCGTGCGGGGTTTGAGCCGGTGGCACACGGGGTCCGCGAGCAATCGGGAGGCCGGTTCCAGCAAGCCATTATCCGGGCCGATGAGCACGGCTTTCGCGGACGTGATTATCAGTGCGCCCCGCTCCGAGCCGACGCCCGGATCGATGACCGCAACATGGATGCTGCCCGAAGGAAACTCCTTGACCGCCCGGCGCAGGGTCATGGCGCCTGCGACTATGTCCTGGGGCGAGATATCATGGCTGATATCGACGATGTTGAGCCCGGGGTGAATCGACAGCAGGCGGCCTTTCATGGCGCCCACATAGCCGTCGCGCGTACCGAAATCCGTGGTCAGGGTGACAATGGGAGCGTGGCGCTGCATGGTAACCCGGGCAGAGAGTAATGGGTGCCGATAATATAGCAGATGGCCCCGACGGGCGGCGAATCGATTGCCATCGGCGCTTTGATTTTTGCCGGTGGTTCACGCATCATACTCGCCAGAGCAGGCACAGCGGATACCGCCCTTGAAGACAGCAAGCCAGTGGATGAACGAATACGGGGAAAGCCACCAAAACCCGGTCAATAAAGGCTTGCACTGGGTTTGCGTACCCGCGATAGTTCTCAGCCTGCTGGCCCTGCTTTGGGCAATACCGGTACCGGCCGTCTTCGAGCAGTGGCCGCTGGTGAACTGGGCAACGCTCATGGTGCTGGCAACGCTGATATTTTACGTGCGCCTCGGTCTGCCCTTTGTGGTCGGCATGCTGGCGCTGGCAGCGCTGTGTTTCTGGCTCATTATTCTTTATGAGAACCATGCGCCCTGGCCCCTGTGGCTGGCGGCTCTGGTCGTATTCGTGGTGGCCTGGATAGGCCAATTTATCGGCCACCATGTCGAGGGCAAGAAACCCTCATTTTTTAAAGACCTCCAGTTTTTGCTGGTAGGCCCCGCCTGGCTGATGGGATTTGTATTCCGCCGGCTCGGTATCGCATTCAAATAACCATCAAGCAGGGGAGTTTATGGCAGGTGCAGAGAGCGAAGCGCTGGTAGAACAGGCGCTGATTACCAATGATGCAGTGGTGCTGGGCATTCTGGCCGTGGCGCTGGGATTTGTCTTCTACACATCCAACCTGAAAGAGGGCATGTGGAAGAAGTTCTACAAATTTGTGCCGGCCCTGCTGATTTGTTACCTGATCCCCTCGATCCTGAACAGCCTCGGCATCGTTGACGGCGAAGAGTCGAATCTCTACTACGTCGCCTCCCGCTATCTGTTACCGGCTTCCCTGGTGCTGTTAACCCTCAGTATCGATATGAAGAAAGTGGTGGCTCTCGGTCCCAAAGCCATCATCATGTTCCTGACCGGTACCGTGGGGATCATCATTGGCGGTCCCATCGCGATCCTGATCATGTCCTTCTTCAGCCCGGAGACTGTCGGTGGTGCGGCGCCCAACGAAGTCTGGCGCGGCATGACCACCATCGCCGGTAGCTGGATTGGCGGCGGCGCCAATCAGGCCGCCATGTTCGAGACCTTCGAGGTCAGTAACGACGTGTTCCCGGCCATGGTGGCGGTGGACATTATCGTGGCCAACATCTGGATGGCGGTGCTGCTGTTTATGGCGGGCGAGGCGAAAGTGCTCGACGCGAAGCGGGGCGCCGATACCAGTGCCATC
>JASBTO010000057.1 GCA_030148365.1 Kangiellaceae bacterium | reverse complement strand
GCGGCGGACAGCGCCGGGCAGATTTTCCGGTTTGATATCGACAATGATGCCGCCGCCCCGAAACCGGTTATTACCGGTGGCCGTATTGCGGACTTTCAGACTGACGCTGCCGGGGCTCCCGAGACGGATATTGAAGGTAATCGCCGTTTTTTCGCGCGACCGGACATTGCCTATGTGCGTCGGCCTGGCGGTAAATCCTTTATCGCCGTCTCCCTCGGCAGCGGCTATCGCGCCCATCCACTGAACAAGTCTGTCCGTGATTATTTTTTTTCCGTGCGGGACACGGGCGTTCTGAAAGGTCAATTTGAAGGGGACCTGACCCTTGACGACCTTGTGGATGTCACCGGGTTCGACAGCGATGCTGTCGGGATGATTGAGTCGGCGGGCAAAAGGGGCTGGTACCTTGCCCTGGATACCGCCAGCGGAGAAAAGATTCTCGAGCCCGCGGTGACCTTTAATGGCACCCTGTGGATCCCGGCCTATGCACCGGCCGGAGACTCCTGTGCGGGCAATATTGGCGCCACTCGCCTCTACGCCGTCGAATTGGATGATGGGGCGCCGGCCCGGGATACCAATGCCGATGGTTTCCTCGACGCAAGCGATCGCCTCGTCCGAAATGGTGACGGTGAGGGCGCTCTGGCGCCAGGTATCGCCGGTGTGGGGCTGTATTTTTCCGAGGACGGCCGAATTCTGGGCTTGCTGGGGGCCGATCTGTTTGAAATCGACGAGGATTTTGACCTGCAAGTCGTCAAGTGGCGGGAACGGGACGGCTGACAAGGCGAAGCTAGCTACCCGGGAGAAAGACTCGACGCCCCGATTTGGGCCCGGACCGATAACAGGGGGCCGGCGTCTGTCCGGGAGTGACTTGCAAACCGGCCTCGTTGTCTACTATAAATAGAGCCCGAATGGCGATACCTGAGAGTGGTTATGGCGAGGGCAAAAATTATTTCCTTTCTGCAGATGAAAGGCGGTTCGGGCAAGTCGACCCTGTGCGCGAATGTCGCTGCCACCCTTGGCGACCGTCAACGGGTGCTGTTGATCGACACGGACCATCCCCAATACTCACTGGGTAACTGGTTTGCTCTTCGCGAGGATGACAACCGGACTTCCAATATGGTGCTGGTGACCGCCCGCACGCCGGCGATGTTGCAGAAAGCCATCCGGGACAATGTCGGCAAGTACGATTTTATCCTGGTCGATGGTCATCCCCGGATTACCGGTCTGACCCGCGTCGCCATGATGCTGTCGGATCTGGTCCTGGTGCCCCTCAGCCCGTCCCCGGTCGAAGTCTGGGCAACCGGTGAAATTGCCGAACTGGCCAAGGCCGCCATGGCAAAGCGCAAGGATTTGTTGGTCAGGATCTGCTGGAACCGTTTTCGCATAAGGACACATTCCGCTCCGGAAGTCGCGCGGGAGGCAGTCCGGGAACTGGGCCTCCAGGATTTCCGGATCCGCCTGGGTTACCGGGTCGCCTATCTGGATTCCTTTGCCGAAGGACGTACCGTCGCGGAATGGAGTGACATGGCGGCCAAGCTGGAAATCTGGTCCCTCACCTCCAGCATCAAGCGACTGGTGGCAAAGCAGGGTGCAACGCGCCTTGTCAGTCCGGCCCGGGTCGACGCCTTTGTAAATTCCTGAAACTTTTCGTTGACCCGCTCCCGGGGATTGGTTACTTTCAAAGCCATGAACGCAATGACAGCAAAATTCCCGCAGGTTTCCTGGTGGTGGCTCGCTCAACGAGAGCGGGTTTGCTAGTGCGTATCTGAATTCTGTTTACTGATCGCAAAAGCCCGCTCCGAGAGCGGGCTTTTTTTATGCCTGAAATTTGCAACACGACCCGAGGAGCAGACAGACCATGGAAGCAAACCACCTGACTAGCAGCAACCCCTGGCGAAGCGGCGCATAACTGTCGAGGCGGAATCGTACCTGTATGAAAACCCGCCGGCGTGCGGGTTTTATTTTATTCAAGGAAACAGAAATCATGATTATTGTACTGAAAAAAGAAGCTGATGATGCAGTTGCCCGGGAACTGCTCGGACAGATCGAGGATTTTGGCTTGCAGCCATTGCATATGCCCGGCGTGGAGCGGACGGTCCTCGGCGCGCTGGGCGACGAAAGAATTCTGCAAAAACTGCATCTGCAGAATCATCCCATGGTCGAGTCGGTAAGACCGGTACTGAGCAAGTACAAACTGGTCAGTCGCGAGCTTCAACCCCAGGACTCGCACGTGCAGATTGGTCCCGTAACCATTGGTGGCAAAGGCTTTACCGTGATTGCAGGACCATGCGCGGTCGAGAGTTTTGAGCAGATGCTGGAGACGGCGCAAAAGGTTAAGGCTGAAGGCGCGGTGATGCTGCGCGGCGGCGCTTTCAAGCCCAGAACCAGCCCTTACAGTTTTCAGGGACTCGGCCTCGAGGGTCTGGAAATCCTCAAGGCGGTGTCCCGGGAAACCGGTATGCCCACGGTGTCGGAACTGATTGACGCCAAGGATCTGGAGGCCATGGTCGAGCATGTTTCAGCCCTGCAGATCGGCGCCCGCAACATGCAGAACTTTGCCATGCTCAAGGCGGTGGGGGAGACCGGACACCCGGTGGTGCTCAAGCGGGGTATGTCAGCGACGGTCGAGGAGTTGCTGCTGGCGGCGGAATACATTGTCTCGACCGGCAATGCCAATGTGGTGATTTGCGAGCGTGGCATACGGACCTTCGAGACCGCGACCCGCAATACCCTTGATCTCAACGCCGTGGCATTTATCAAGGAGCGCAGTCACCTGCCGGTGCTGGTGGATCCCTCCCACGGCACGGGCATCCGCAGCCTGGTCGCGCCCATGGCGAAAGCGGCGGTGGCCTGCGGCGCCGATGGCGTCATGGTCGAAGTGCACCGGGATCCTGCCGCGGCCTTGTCGGATGCCGCCCAATCCCTGGCGCCGGAAGATTTCCACGCGCTGATGGCCGGTCTGGCGCCCTTTGTCACCGCTGCCGGCCGCAACGACCTGGCGAGGGCAGCCCGGTGACTGTCATCACATTGTCCCGGCGCCGCAGTCGCGCGTCATCGGCAGTTGACATTTACCGACATCTGCATCGAGCCGGCCATGCGTCAGTACTGCTGGAGACGGCGACGGCGGGGAGTCATCGTCACATCAGGAGTCTGATTATGGTGTCGGCAGCCTTGCGGCTGCGCAGCTACGGCAGCCGATTGCGGGTGGATGCGCAAAATGCCCAGGGCAAACTGCTGGTGGCGGAGTTGATACCAAAATTCCGCGCGCTGGGAGAGGTCGTCGCGTCGGAATCCGGTTTGAACATCACCCTCGCAGAGTCTGCAGGCATTGCGGAAGAACAAAACCGGTTGTTTGCGAACTCCGGACTGGATGGCCTGCGTGTGCTGCTGGAGTTTCTGGGCACCGGCGGCGAAGAGGCGGACGCGAGCAGCTGTCTGTTCGGCTGTTTCGCATTCGAATTGATCGAACAGTTTGAAAGCTTGCCAAAGTTGCCAGCAGGCGAAGATGACTTTCCGGACTTTGACTTTTTCCTGGCTGATAAATTGCTGATCATCGATCAGTCAGAGCGGCAAATGGAAGTTGTTTGCAAAGCCTTCAGCAAGGCAGCGGTCACGGATCAACAAATCGCTTTGCAGGCGCTGCTCGATGCGCTTGAAGGGGTGCAACCAGCATCCTTGACCCCGGCGCCAGTAGAAACCGGTGATCAGTTCGCTAGCGATATTGACGACGAACAGTTCGCAGCCCTGGTGCGGGACAGCAAACCGCTTCTGGAAACCGGCGAACTCTTTCAACTGGTCTTGTCGCGACGATTCACCAGTCCCTGTGAAGACCCGCTCCTCGCCTACCGGTATTTGCGCGAACAGAACCCGTCGCCCTATATGTTCTATTTTGATTTTGGCGATCAGGTGCTCTTCGGTGCGAGCCCCGAGAGCGCCGTGTGTCTGGACACAAGCAGCCGGGAGTTGACCCTGTACCCCATTGCCGGCACCCGGGCCCGGGGCCGTACCCGTGAGGGCTCACCGGATCCAGACTTCGACATTCGTCTCGAAGCGGAACTGAAGCAGGACGCCAAGGAACTGGCGGAGCATATGATGCTGGTTGATTTGGCTCGCAATGATATGGCCCGGGTGTGTGAGCCGGGCAGCCGGCGCGTGACCCGGCTTCAGCAGATCGTCAAATACGAACGGGTCATGCACCTGGTGTCGGAAGTTCGTGGTCGGCTGCGGGCGGATCTGGATGGTCTGCACGCTTACCGGGCGTGCGCCAATATGGGCACCCTGACCGGCGCGCCAAAACTCAGGGCTGCTGAATATATCCGCAAATTCGAACAGCGCCGACGGGGGCCCTATGGTGGCGCGGTCGGCTATATGACCGCGACCGGGGATCTGGATACCGCGATAGTGATCCGCTCGGCACGGGTTCGGGACGGCATGGCGGAGGTGCAAGCCGGCGCCGGACTGGTGCTGGGTTCCGAGCCTTTGGCCGAAGCGGAGGAGACCCGCAACAAGGCAGCGTCGGTGCTGATTGCCTGTCAGTCGGCGCAGCGGGCCTGTGCCAAAGCGGAGGTGGCGTGATGGCTGAAAAGATCAAGATCATGGTACTGGATAACTACGATTCCTTTACCTACAACCTGGTCTATGCGCTGCAGGCGCAGGAGCGGGAAATTCGCATTTATCGCAATCAGCTGCCGCTGGCGGAATTGATCGCGGCCGCCGACGAGTGTCAGGCGCTGGTAATTTCGCCGGGCCCGGGGACGCCGGCCGGGGCGGGAAATGCCATCCCTCTGGTGCAGGAAGTTTACGGGAAAATTCCGCTACTGGGGGTCTGCCTCGGTTTGCAGATTATCGTCGAAGCGCTGGGCGGCAAGGTAGGCCTTGCGGCCAGCACCCTGCACGGCAAGGCTTGCATGGCAGAGCTGGGTGAAAGTCGGCTTTTTGCCGGCTTGCCCGCCACCACCCGGGTGGGGCGTTACCACTCGCTGGCCGCGGTGCGGATACCCGATGGACTGCGTATCAGTGCCTCAGCCGACAGAGAGATCATGGCCGTCGAAGACAGCGACAGCAGGGTTTTCGGCTTGCAGTTTCATCCGGAGAGTTTGTTGACTCTGCATGGCCAGGCCATGTTCGACAATTTTATGAGTTCCATATTCCCGTCTCACTCAGACGGCAAAGGGGGGACAACATGCAAGCCCTGATGGAGTCGTTATACGCCGGTGAGCCGTTGAGTCAAAGCGAATCAGGAGCCCTGTTCTCGGGGCTGGTACAGGGTGACCTGGGGCAGCCGGAAATTTCCGCGTTGCTGGTGGCATTGAAAATGAAGGGTGAATGCCCGGAAGAGATTGCCGGGGCCGTGGAGGCTATCCGCAAGGCGGCCAGGCCGTTTCCGGATGTCGAGGGGCCGCTTGTCGATTGCTGCGGGACCGGCGGCGACGGTCACCATACGCTCAATATTTCCACGGCTGTAGCTCTGGTTGCCGCCAGCGCCGGCCTGAAAATGGTCAAACATGGCAATGGTGCGGTGTCATCAAAATGCGGTTCCGCCAATCTGCTGGAGGCCCTCGGCATTCCTCTGCAAGTGCCGCCGGAGCGGGCGCGCAATTGCCTCGAGGAGACCGGCTTCTGTTTTCTTTTCGCGCCCTTTTATCACCCCGGAATCGGCTTTGCCATGCCGGTGCGCCAGGCGCTCAAGACCCGCACCATCTTCAATCTTCTCGGCCCCCTGGTGAATCCGGCGGGGCCGGGCACGCAACTGCTGGGAGTTTACGATCCCCGACATCTCGACACCATGGCCGAGACTCTGGCGCGGCTCGGTTGTAATCGCGCACTGGTGGTCCACGGTAGCGGCCTGGATGAAATTGCGGTCCATGGCCCGACTCAGGCCCGCCAGCTTGAGAACGGCAGGATTACCGGGCTTGTCATTGAACCGGCCACGGCCGGGATTGACAGGCACCCGCTGGAAAGCCTGCGGGGCGGCGATATCGACTTCAACAAGCGGGCATTGCTGGAGCTCCTCGGCGGGCAGGGTAATCCCGCCTATCGGGACGCTGTGGCCATCAACACGGGCGCACTGCTGAATCTGGCAGGCAGAGCCGCGGATTTGCAAGCGGGCACCGCGATCGCTCTGGAACTGCTCGCCAGCGGTGCCGTCCGGGAGCGGCTGACAAGAATAACGGAGTTTTTCCATGATTGAAGCGAACATTCTGCGGGAAATTGTCGACACCAAACGCCGGCAATTGCCGGCCCAGCTCCGGCATGGTCGGGAGCTGCCTTTGGGTCCCAGTCGACGCTCTTTGGCGAGGGCTTTGTCCGGCTCAGGCAGCAGCTTTATCTTCGAGTGCAAACGCGCTTCGCCGTCCCGGGGACTGATGCGTCCCGATGAGCGCCCGGACGACATGATGGCGATCTACGAGCCCTTCGCCGATGCCATTTCGGTGCTGACCGAGTCGGACTATTTCAACGGCAGCCTGCAGGATCTTGAGCGGGTGCGCAGCCTGACGGACAAGCCGTTACTGGCCAAGGACTTTTTTGTTTCCCCGGCACAGGTTGAACAGGCCCGTCGCTATGGCGCCGATGCCGTGTTGCTGATGCTGTCCGTCCTGGATGACGACAGCTGGCGGCGCTGCGCCGCGACGGCGGAGCAATTCAATATGGCGGTGCTGACCGAGGTACATACACCGGGCGAGTTGCAGCGGGCGGTGGATTTGGGCGCGAGCATTATCGGGATCAATAATCGCGATCTCGCGACCTTGTCGACGGATTTGGCCACGACGGAGCGCCTTGCTGCGGCCGCACCCCGGGATTGTCTGTTGGTGTCCGAGTCGGGAATTGCCGAACGACAGGATATTTTGCGTCTCGGATCGCTCGTGGATGGTTTTCTGATCGGCACTGCGGTCATGTCGGCGGCTGAACCGGCGCGCAAAGTGCGTGAACTGGCGCTCGGCGAAATCAAGGTGTGCGGTCTCACGCAGCGCCGGGATCTGGCCCTGGCATGGCAGGCGGGCGCGAGTTTCGGCGGCCTGATTTTTGCGCCAGGCTCACCGCGCCGCCTGAGCGCGGCGCAGGCTGCGACACTTGCAGAGGCCGCCCCCATGCCGCTGGTCGGCGTGTTCCAGGATCAGTCGGCGGAAACCATATTGGCGGTGACCGGCCAGGTGGCCCTGCACGCGGTGCAACTCCATGGCGACGAATCCTTCGTGCAGGTGGCGAACCTGAAGCGTCAGTTGCCGGCCGGGGTCGAAATCTGGAAGGCGCTGAGCGCCGATGATGGGGACATCCTTGAATGGTCGCGGAAAGTGGATCGCCTCCTGCTCGACTACCGAGATGACACCGGGTTTGGTGGCCGGGGACACGCCTTTGACTGGTCGCGGTTGCCGGGATTGATCGACGGTATTACCTGTCCGGTCATGATCGCGGGCGGCGTCGACGCGACCAATATCAGCCGTCTGATCGATCCCTGCATTGGCGGGATCGATTTGTGCTCCGGGGTGGAAGCCGCGCCCGGAGTGAAGGATCCGGACAGGATCCGGGAACTCTTTGGGGCCGTGCGCCATACCGAAGGTCGCGCAAACCCTGTTCAACAGCGAGGGAACTTGTTATGAGGACGGAATATTTTGGTGAGTTCGGTGGCAGCTTTGTCCCCGAGTTGCTCGTACCCGCGCTGGAGCAATTGTCGACAGCTTTTGACAAGGCTGTTGAAGATCCGGCGTTTACCGGCGAGTTGTCCGCGTTGCTCCGACATTATGCCGGGCGTCCTACACCCCTGACCGAGTGCCGCAATCTTGCGGCCGGCACGGAGACCCGAATTTTTCTGAAACGGGAGGACTTGCTCCACGGCGGCGCTCACAAGACCAATCAGGTGTTGGCCCAGGCATTGCTGGCCCGCTATATGGGCAAGGCCCGGATCATTGCGGAAACCGGTGCCGGTCAACACGGTGTCGCCACCGCACTGGCCTGCGCCTTGTTGGGCCTGGAGGCGACTATCTATATGGGCCGCAAGGACTGCGAGCGTCAGCAACCCAATGTCTATCGTATGGAACTGATGGGTGCAAAAGTGGTGCCGGTCGATAACGGCAGCGCCAGTCTCAAGGACGCCATCAACGAGGCGCTGCGGGACTGGGCGGCCAGTTTTGCCGATACTCACTACCTGCTCGGCACCGCTGCCGGCCCCCATCCGTTTCCGACCATGGTGCGGGAATTCCAGCGGGTGATCGGCGAGGAAGCCAAAGCCCAGTTCGCCGAGCAGGCGGGCGGACTGCCGGATCAGGTCATTGCCTGTGTCGGCGGCGGCTCCAACGCAATTGGTATTTTCGCCGATTTCATTGCCGAGACGGATGTGGATCTGATCGGCGTCGAGCCGGCGGGGCACGGATTACATACCGGTAAACACGGCGCGACCCTGCAAAAAGGCCGGCCGGGCATTCTGCACGGTGCCTTGACCTATGTGTTGCAGGATGACGAGGGGCAAATCCGCGAAAGCCACTCGGTTTCCGCCGGGCTGGATTATCCCGCCGTCGGACCGGAACACGTGCATCTGATGCAAAGCGGGCGGGCACGGTATGTCGGGGTCACCGATGAAGAAGCTCTTTCCGCTTTTGCCGAGCTGGCGCGCGCGGAAGGCATTATTCCCGCGCTGGAATCGGCGCATGCGCTCGCCTTTGCCATCAAGCAGGCGCGATCTTCAGACAAGCCCCTCCGGCTCCTGGTCAACTTGTCAGGACGGGGTGACAAGGATCTGCAATATGTCGCCGAGTTGAAATCCAGTGCCAACCACAGGACCGCAACCGATAACAGGAAGGAGTCCGCATGAGCCGGTACCGCAAGCTGTTTGAGCAGAGAAGCCGGGCAGGGCAGATCGCCTATATTCCCTTTGTCGTGCTCGGCGATCCCGATCCGGAGCTGAGTCTGGCCCTGATTGATATGCTGGTCGCCTCTGGTGCGGACGCCCTGGAGCTCGGCATTCCGTTTTCCGATCCGGTCGCCGACGGCCCGGTGATCCAGAGAGCGGCCGGCCGGGCCCTGCTGGCGGGCACGAGTCAGGACCGGGCCTTTGATTTGCTGGCCGAGATTCGCCGCCGTCATCCCTCCATTGCCCTCGGACTGCTCGTGTATGCCAACCTCGTTTATCATCGTGGTGTCGATGCCTTCTACCGGCGCTGTGCCGGTGTTGAGGTGGATTCGGTGCTGGTGGCCGATGTGCCGGTCAGGGAAGTCGGTCGGTTTGCCAGCGAAGCGCAGCGACAGAAGATCGCGCAAATTCTGATAGTGCCGCCGGATACCGGCGCCGAGCGATTGGAAGAAATTGTCGCCGCGGGAAGCGGGTATACCTATTTGTTGGCGCGGACCGGGGTGACCGGTATCAGTTCCGCCAAGAGTACCGGCGTACCGGATCCGGGAATCGTCCGGCACCTGCGCGCCTGTCAGGCCGCTCCACTGGTGCAGGGCTTTGGTGTCTCCACGCCGGAGCAGGTACTGGCGGCACGGGATGCCGGCATGGACGGGGTCATTACCGGCTCGGCAATCGCCGAGCTGATTGACCGCAACCTGCAGCAGCCGGAGCGACTCTTGCATGTCGTGGGGGAATACGTGACCATGATGGCCGCAGCGGCGCACCAGGATCGAATGCCTGGATCAGGCAGGGTTGCCAAAGCCGCCGTCCCATAAAACACCGGAAACTGACAGACAAATTTATGAGTAAACAATCACAGCGGGCAATGCGTCTGCTCAGAGAACTTGAACTACAGGATGACAACCAGGATCTGTTTCTGGTGGGCTATTTGATCCCGCAGGTCGATCTTGCCGCTTATGAAGCAATCGACGATGATGCCTTTGCCGAGGCTTTCCGCAGCCGGGTCAGGCAATCGGTGATTGAAGACGGTCTGAGCGAGCAGGACTGTCAGGAAATCGAACGATTGCTCGTGCAGGTCGAAACGCGCCTGCAGCAACCGGATGCCTCCTTGTCATGATTGAAGTCACGCCCACTGCGCCGCTGCAGGGGCGGGTGTCTGTGCCCGGCAGCAAATATATCGCTAACCGGGTGTTACTGCTGGCGGCCCTGGCGAGGGGACAAAGTCATATCAGCAATCTCCCGGACAATGACGATATCCGTCTGGCGGTCGCCGGTTTGCGGGAGTTGGGTGTCGGCATTGAAGGCGATTTACCGACCCTGACGATCACCGGGCTGGACAATTTTACCGGTACGGGTGACAAGCATTTGGACGTCGGCAGCAGCGGCACCCTGGCCAGATTCATCACGGCTGTCTCGGCGCTGTTTTCGAGCCGTATAACCATTGATGGCAGTGCACAATTACGCCGTCGGCCCATGGCGCCCTTGCTGGCGGCCCTCGGGCAACTACAGGTCAATGTCACGTCTCACGACGGAAAGTTGCCGATCACCGTGGCCGGACCGCTCGCCGGAGGGGCCTGTGAACTCGACGCGGGCCTGTCCAGCCAGTTTGCCAGCGGTCTTGCGATCGCCTCGACCCGGGCAGATCGGGTCGTGACGGTCCGGTTAACAGGCAAGCCGGTGTCATTGAGTTACCTGAAGTT
>JASBTO010000002.1 GCA_030148365.1 Kangiellaceae bacterium | reverse complement strand
ACGCGCCTGATCGAGCGGCTGATCACCGGCGTCAGAATGAGCATGAGAATGATGGCTGCCGGAATGGTGGTCAGCAATAACCAGAGCAGCAGGCGCCGGGTTTCCTGGGCAGACTCCTGAAGGGACCGGGAGCGCATGTTGACGAGTTGTTCAGAGTAACTGAGCCAATCCCGGGTCTGGCCTCTGAGATCGGTAAGCTGTTGCAGGATGCGCTGGGTATCGGGTTCTTCGCCGAGGGTCTGCAGGGCGTGGTGGATTTCACGGCTGGTGAGCAGGATTTCGTCAAGCAAATTCGGATCGTCGGGCAGTACGGCGGTGGCCTCGATAGTTTTCAGCCGGGTTTCAAGCTCCCGCTGGCGCTGGGTATAGAGGCCCAGCAACTCCGCATCCCGCAACACCAGAAACTGGCGGGCGTTGCGATCCATTTCCTGAACCCGCTCGACCAGCGCCTGGCTTTGCTGGGTCTGTTCGATGCCGCCGGTCAGCGCCTGTTTGCCCTGCTTGGCAAGACGATCGACATTGAACCAGGCGAAGAGCACCGCGATCAGCAAAGGCAATGCGACCAGAATGAATCCCGACAAGATCATCCCGGGAAGGGAATGGAGTCTGAAAGCGGCCATATCGGTTTTGGTTTTGTCGTCCGTCGCGGGCCGGGTTTCCGGCAGTATAACACCGCCCCGGAGCGATGCACGAAGATGGTGCTGCCCCGTTTTGTGATAAAATACGCGCCCCCTGAAATTCCTGATCAAGATTGATATTCATGAGCAAGGCACGGTTTTATCGGGTCCGTTTTGTCAACGAAAACGAGACCTGGGAAGTTTTCGCCCGGGATGTGCATCAGAGCCACCTGTACGGCTTTATCGAGATCGAGGAGCTGATTTTTGGCGAAAAATCCCGGGTGCTCGTCGATCCCGCCGAGGAAAAACTGAAAGCCCAGTTCGATGGTGTCAGGCGCAGCTTTATCCCGGTGCATTCAGTGATCCGCATCGACGAGGTCGACAAGGAAGGTACTGCCCGCATCACGGCGGCAACGGGTGACAAGGTGCGTCAGTTTCCCGGGCCCATACCGGAACCGCGGGATCCATAATCACCGCCGGACCGGCCGGTCTTATTTGCCGCGGCGGCCCGGTTTTCAGGTTAGAATGGCCATCGTCGCCCCTTAAATTTCCAGAGAACCATGACCGCCGATCTGCCCCTTGGGAAAAACGTTACTTATCCGCAAACCTATGATGCTGCACTGCTGTGTCCGGTTCCGCGTCAAAGCAAGCGCGATGAAATCGGGCTCGGCGCAGACTTGCCCTTTACCGGTTGTGATCTCTGGAATGCCTACGAAATTTCCTGGCTGAATCCGAAGGGCAAACCCTGCGTGGCAATTGGCGAGTTCCTGTTTCCGGCGGACTCGCCCAATATCATCGAGTCCAAGTCCTTCAAGCTGTACCTGAATTCCTGCAACCAGAGCCGTTTCGAGTCGGCCACTCATCTGCGCCAGCGCCTCGGCGAAGATCTGGGTGCCGCCTGCGGGGCCCCTGTCGCCATTGCCCTGATCACCCCGGACGCTTTCGGCACGCTGGCGTTCGGGCAATGGGCGGGCGACTGTATCGATGAGCAGGATATTGCCATCGACCGGTATGACTATGACCCGGCATTACTGGCCGTCCGGGACGCGCCGCCGATCAGCGAATCCCTGCACAGCCACCTGCTGAAAAGCAATTGTCTGATCACGGGGCAGCCGGACTGGGCCAGTCTGCAAATCAGCTATCACGGTCGGCCCCTGGATCGGGAAGCACTGCTGAAATATCTGGTGTCTTTCCGCCACCATAATGAGTTTCATGAGCAGTGCGTGGAGCGTATCTGGTGTGATATCAACCGCTTGTGTCAACCCGAACAACTCACCGTCTATGCCCGTTACACCCGGCGCGGGGGCCTGGATATCAATCCCTGGCGGAGCAATTTCGAGACTTTCCCGGGCAACCCTAGACTGGCCAGACAATAATCGCCGGATCTGGCCCGGGTAGCCCATAGTGCTTCCCGAAGGGCGTATTACCCTTGTCAGTGGCGGATCGTTCCGCTATAAAGAGGGGCTAATTTTAATAAGAATCCAATCGAATCCGATAAATTCCAACAAGCTTCAGCCACAGGAGTCAGTATGAGTCTTAATATCCCTCAGGGGGAGTACCTGGGTCATCCCAAGGGACTTTTCCTATTGTTCACCACCGAAATGTGGGAGCGTTTCAGCTTCTACGGTATGCGCGCACTGCTGGTATTGACCATGGTTGCGGGTACCGAAGCGGCCAACCCCGGTTTCGGCTGGAGCACCGGTGACGCGCTGCGACTCTACGCCTGGTACACAGGTCTGGTCTACCTCACGCCCCTGATTGGCGGCTGGCTGGCGGATAATTATCTGGGCCAGCGAAAGTCGGTGATTATTGGCGGTATTCTCATGGCCGCCGCCCAGTTCACCCTGGCGGCCTCGGTGCCCGGCAATATCGAGCTGTTCTATGTGGGTCTCGGCTTGCTGATCCTTGGTAACGGCTTCTTCAAGGCCAATATCTCCACCATGGTGGGTGATCTCTATAACGAAGGCGACAACCGTCGCGACGGCGCCTTTACCATCTTCTATATGGGCATCAACGTCGGTGCTTTCCTGGCCCCGCTCATCTGTTCCACCCTCGGTGAAGATCCTGCCTATGGCTGGAAGTACGGTTACATGGCGGCCGGTGTCGGCATGGTGCTGTCCGTGATTATCCAGGTGTTTTTCGCCAAGAGGTTCCTCGGTAACGTCGGCGTGCAGCCGGCTGCCCAGCGTTCCCTGGATATGGCCGGCGGCGAGAAGAAGCCCCAGACCCAGGTCGAGCGGGATCGGATGCGGGTAATTTTCAAGTTGTTCATCTTCGTGGTGCTGTTCTGGGCCTCCTTTGAGCAGGCCGGCGGTCTGATGAACATCTACGCCAGCGAAAAGTCTGATCGTCTGGTCGGCGGTTTTGAAGTCCCGGCGGGCTGGTTCCAGTCCCTGAACCCGATGTTCATTGTCCTCTTGGCGCCGCTGTTCTCCATCCTCTGGGTGAAGCTCGGTCGCAAGAATCCTTCGACACCATTGAAAATGACCTTCGGCTTGTTCCTGACCGCGATCGGTTTTGTCGCCATGGTCATGGCGGTGATTGACGGCAACAACAGCCCCGACGGTCTGTCCAGCATGTGGTGGCTGGTCATTGCCTACATGTTCCACACCATGGGTGAGCTCTGTATTTCACCGGTGGGTCTGTCCATGGTCACCAAGCTGGCGCCCCTGCGTCTGGCCAGTGTCATGATGGGCGTCTGGTTCCTGATCAACTTCTTCGCCAACCTGATTGCGGGTTATGTCGGCTCCTTCGCCGAGGAGTTGGGCGAGCTGGCCATCTTCGGCGGCATCGCCGGTGCCAACATCTTCTTCGGCATCATCCTGTGGTTCCTGTCCGGCAAGCTCGTGGACTGGATGCACGGCGCCGAAGGCGTACTGGAAGGGGATGACTTCGAGCACACCCTGACCGAAGAACTGCACGTATCGGAAGAAAAAGCCTGATAGGTTGACGTTCAGGTTATCGACCGGAAAGCCCCGCATTGCGGGGCTTTTTTTTGAGCGGCGTTATTCTGTATTCAATTCCGAACGTGCAAATGCCTCGAGGATCGGATCTTCCGGATTGTAGGTCGTGGAGCGTCCCAGGATTTTACCCCTGGCATTGATGAAGATGAGCGAGGGCGTACCGGTAACGCCGTAGAGCCCCATGATGTCGTCACCCTCCAGCACCATGTCGAAGTGATAATCGTGGCGCTTCATGTAGGTGGCGGGATCATTGTCTTCGAGAATATTCACGGCGATGATTTTCAGGCCCTGGTCGGCGTACTTTTGATGGAGTCGTTCAATGCCCGGCAGCAGCTTCTTGCAGTAGGGGCACCAGGTCGCCCAGAACACCAGCAGCACCGGTTGTCCCTGGTACTCCGACAAGGTCAAATGGGAGCCGTCGGGTCGCTCAAGGGTCCAGTCCCGGCCTTGATACTCCCCATGGCGGTATTGCATCATGAAAAATCCGCCGAGCAGGATCAGGGCAAGTGCCGAAAATGATAAAAGTCGTTTCATGATGGCAATCGGACAGATGATGATTTAATTTGGTTTTTTGGACCGTTCAGTATGATGAGTGTTACGCCCTTGGACCAGAATACCTTGTTTCCTGATGTTTCAGCGCAACCGGAAGTGATCCGGCTGCCGGACGCGGAACTGGTCTACGTCCCTGCCGCCTTTGCCCGCGAGCGCGCCGATGAGCTGCTCGAAAATCTGTTGAGGGAGCTTGCCTGGCGGAAGGAGACTATCCGCATTGCCGGCAGGGAGATCCCGGTGCCGCGCCTGATCGCCTGGTACGGCGACGAACGTACCGAGTACCAGTATTCCGGCATTCGTCACCGGCCCAACGCCTG
>JASBTO010000249.1 GCA_030148365.1 Kangiellaceae bacterium | reverse complement strand
GCTTCAGAACCGGCGCCAGCTCCGGCAAGGCATAGTCATCGCGCCATCGCCCCGACAGGACGACGCGCTGCTCATCCGGCCCGGTGGCGGAAACTGACAATTGAGGCCTTTGGGAAGTCATGGAGCCTGGTGATATTCCGTTATCAGAAGCTTGATCAGAGGCTCGCCTGTTCGCCCAGTAAAGTCAACAATATACTGTAAATCAGCGACTTCGGAAGATCCCGCGGCGCTGCGGCCGGCGCTCAGAGGGCCCGGCATCAGGCAGCGATCACAAATTGAAGGGGCTTGAGGTTACAATCAAAGGCGAAACCAGTGAGGTTTGTCTGAAAAGGATATCGTCATGAAAACCAGAACACTGTTGCCGGGCTTGATCGGTCTGGTCGTCGCAGGCTGCGGCACACCGGCAAATGATCCGGTTGCAGAGCGTCAGGATCGGGAAGAGCAAATAAAACGTTGCCAGGCACTCAAGGCGGAGATGATCGAGCTGCAGGACAAACCGATGCGCAAGCAGTCCGTCGAACTCGAGTACCAGGAAAACTGCCTGAATAACCCCCGGATCAAACCAAAGTGACGCGGCTCAGCCTTTGCCCAGCTCCAGGCTGATGACATTGCTGGCCGCGGCCGCTGGCGGGTTCAGATCGCACCACAGCAAATCCTGCAGGTCTTCGGTCGGCACATATTCGGAGCCGGAAGTCTTGAGGATCCGGTGGATGGCCTCGCAATCATTTTCCTCACAGGCCTTCTGAAGTTGCTTGAGCAGAGCGGCGACATCATTCCACGGCAGATAGAATTCCTCTGCACGCAGGATCCGGGGATGCCGGGTGCCGCTGATTTCGGTTCCGATGAGCAACTCCTCATGGAGTTTCTCGCCCGCCCGGAGCCCGGAATAGACCACTTCGATGCCGTCCGGATGCTCTTCGTCACGGACCTTGTACCCCATCAGGTGGATCATTTTGTGGGCCAGATCCGCGATCCGGACCGGCTCCCCCATGTCCAGTACAAAGACATCGCCGCCCTTGGCCATGGCGGTGGCCTGGAGGACCAGTTCCGCAGCTTCGGAAATGGTCATGAAATAGCGGGTCACATCCGGATGGGTCACGGTGACCGGTCCACCCTGGCAGATCTGCTCCCGGAACAGGGGCACGACGGAACCGGAAGATCCCAGCACGTTGCCGAACCGCACCATGGCAAAACGGGTATCCGAGCCGGTGCCGGCCAGTCCCTGCAGAACCATCTCGGCGAAGCGTTTGGTGGCGCCCATGATGTTGGTCGGGCGCACCGCCTTGTCGGTGGAGACCAGCATGAAATTGTCGACGCCGGCATTGATGGCGGCTTCCGCGGCGAAACAGGTGCCCATGATATTGTTGCGTACGCCTTCGACCATGTTCAGCTCGACCATGGGGACATGTTTGTAGGCGGCGGCGTGATAGAGAGTCTGAACCCGGTAGGTTTCCATGACCATCTGCAGGCGACGCCGGTCCTGCACGGAGCCGAGAAATGCGGTTAACTGTATCGGCAGCTTGTGCTGGCTGATCAGCCCGGACAGTTCCTTCTCGATCTGGTAGAGCGCGTATTCAGATACATCGAACAAAACCAGTTGCCGGGGCCGGAACCGGATAATCTGACGGCACAGTTCCGAACCGATAGAGCCGCCAGCGCCGGTGACCATGACCACCTTGTCCTCGATACAGGTTCTGATCAGCGCCGGATCCGGCTCCACCGGCTCCCGTCCCAGCAGATCCTCGATGTTCAGATCCTGCAAATGCTCAGCCCAGCGGCTGTCTGAAAGGATATCGTTCAGGGACGGAACGGTTTTTACCTGCACCGAGTAGGGCTCAAGCTCCTCGAGGATTTTGCGCCGTCTCGCGGGTGTACAGGAGGGCATCGCCAGCAATACCGTGGCTATGTCATAACGCTGCAACAACTCCGGCAACTCACGCAGGGAGTAGACCCGGATGCCGTTGACCTGATGGCCCTGCAGGTTGCGGTTGTCATCGATATAGGCGACCGGCAGGTACTGATTGCCGTTATAGAGGGTCGTGGCCAACTCGACCCCGCTGCGCCCGGCGCCGTAAATCAGCGCCAGTTTCTTGTTCTTGCGCACGGTCAACTGGTAATAAAGGCGGATATACCAGCGCGGCGCGCCGAGCAGGACAAAGGCGACGAATCCGTATATTACGGGGGTGGACATGGGCACCTGATAGCGGGTGACCCAGCCATAGGTGTAGGCGACCAGCACGGCGAGAGTGAAAACGAGTACAGACAGGGCAATACCCTTGAGCATCGCCATTGCTGCGTGTTGGCCCATAAAACGGATTACCGCACGGTACAGGCCAAGGCGAACGAAGGCAAAAATAGTGGCCAGCAGGGTAATGCCGATGATCACCCAGTGGGCAGGCGTGAAATTGGCGTAAAAGGCGCCAATCCGCAGCGACAGACTGAGCCACACGGCCAGCGGTACCATCAGGGCATCAAAAACAAGCATTATCAATCGCTTAGCGCGACGAGAAAAGTCCAAGCCGGATTCCTTCTGAATTTCGATTCGCCTATCCCCCCTGACAACCACGCAGACATGGACTCCGCAAGCCGTGCCAGATGCGTCCTGGCTGTTCGGCGTCCTGTCAATAACCACTACAGATCTGCTGGCGCGGGATTATACCACCCCGCAAGTGCCGGAGGTAAAGGCATTGCAGCGTAAATGTGCACTATTCACCCGGGCCTCGCCAGCCGCCCTGCTTGCACATTGCCGACAAAAACTTGGCTTCCTCCGGGGTTTACGCGACAATACCCGGCCCTTCACGTTCCGGGCCTGAATATGCCTGCCAAGAAAGCCGATTCCGACGATTTTGAAAGCCAGCTGGCCGAGCTGGAAGCTCTGGTGGAAGCCATGGAGCAGGGCCAGATGTCCCTGGAAGACTCCCTCAAGGCCTTTGAACAGGGCGTCAAACTGACCCGGGCCTGCCAGAAACGACTGGAATCCGCCGACCAAAAGGTTTCCATCCTGCTGCAGGATCAGGAAGACCAACTCCAGGAATTTCCGACAGAAGAAAAATGATGGCACTTTCCGACGTGATGGATCAGGGCCGAACCCGGATCGATGCGCTGCTGGCCGGCAGTTTGCCGGCTGCCGGCGTCGAGCCGGTGCGCCTGCATCAGGCCATGCATTATGCGTCCCTTAATGGCGGCAAGCGGGTCCGGCCGCTCCTTGCCTACCTGACCGGCCGGACACTCGGCGCCGACGAAGCGGATATCGATGCCGTTGCCCTGTCGGTTGAACTCATCCACGCCTATTCCCTCGTCCATGACGATTTGCCCGCCATGGACGACGATGATCTGAGGCGGGGCCGACCGACCTGCCATATCGCCTTCGATGAAGCGACCGCCATTCTGGCCGGTGATGCGTTGCATACCCTGGCCTTTTCGGTCTTGTGTCGGCATCCTCTGTCAGCCACTGCGGCGCCCCAACGTCTGGACATGTTGCAGCTGCTGACCGAGGCGAGTGGCTCTCTCGGCATGGGCGGCGGCCAGGCCATTGATCTGGAAGCCAGCGGCAAGCAATTACAACTCGACGATCTCGCGACCATGCATCGCATGAAAACCGGCGCCCTGATCCGGGCCAGTGTGCAGATGAGCGCCCTGTGTCACGGACAGCCGGATCCGGCTATCGAGTCGGCGCTGACCGAATACGCCGACGCCATCGGACTCGCCTTTCAGGTCAAGGACGATATTCTCGACGTGGAGGGTGATACCGATACCCTCGGCAAACCCCAGGGCTCGGATCTCGCCAACGAGAAGTCGACCTACCCTGCCCTTCTGGGTCTTGATGGCGCCAAAGCCAAAGCTGAGGAATTATTGGCGCAATCCCTACACGCGCTGGCCAAGTTACCTTACAATACCCGCCTGCTGGCTGAATTCGCGGCCTATGTCGTGCGCCGGGACTATTAATCGGGCATGAATGCCGATACCCGGGGATACCGTGTCACTTTGTCTGGCACGCCGCGAGGGTTGCCCCACGTACACCGGAAATCTACCAAAGTCACAATCAGCGTGACGAGGCACACTAACAACCATGACTGATTCCCGTTACCCGTTACTGGATCTGATCAACAACCCGGCAGATCTGCGCCAGCTCGACAAAGAGCAACTTGAGGAGCTGGCGGATCAATTGCGCCACTTCCTGATTGATACCATCAGCCAGTGCGGTGGCCACTTTGCCGCGGGCCTCGGTACCGTCGAACTCACCGTTGCCCTGCATTACCTGTTCAATACCCCCGATGATCGTCTGGTCTGGGACGTCGGCCATCAGGCCTACCCTCACAAGGTGCTCACCGGCAGGCGCGATGAGCTGTATTCCGTGCGCCAGACCGATGGCTTGCATCCTTTCCCGAGCCGCTCCGAGAGCGAATACGATACTTTCGGAGTCGGACATTCGAGCACCTCGATAAGCGCCGCCCTCGGCATGGCCCTCGCAGCCCGGGCCCAGGGCCTGGATCGCAAGGTCATCGCCGTCATTGGCGACGGCGCCATGACCGCCGGCCAGGCCTTTGAAGCCATGAACCACGCCGGCGATGTCGGCGCCAATCTGTTGGTCGTGCTGAACGACAACGAAATGTCGATTTCCGAGAATGTCGGCGGGCTCAACTCCTACTTCGCCAAGCTGCTGGCGGGACGCTTCTATCAGCGCGTTAGGGAAGGCGGCAAGAAGGCTCTCAGTCACATGCACGGCTTGTCGGAGCTGGCCAGTCGCGCCGAAGAGCACATGAAGGGCATGATGCTGCCCGGCACCCTGTTCGAGGAACTGGGCTTCAACTATATCGGCCCCATCGACGGCCACGACCTGCCGTCTCTGGTCAGTACCATCGAAAACATGAAACACCTGACCGGCCCGCAGCTGCTGCATGTGGTCACCGTCAAGGGCAAAGGCTACGAGCCGGCGGAAAAGGATCCCATTGCCTATCATGGTGTTCCCATCTTCGATCCGCGCGAGCACGAGTTGCCGAAGAGCAAGAAAACCCTGACCTACTCCAACGTCTTCGGCAACTGGCTGTGTGACATGGCGGCCATTGACGAGCGTCTGGTCGGTATCACGCCGGCCATGCGGGAAGGCTCGGACATGGTGCGCTTTTCACGAGAGTACCCCAGTCGCTATTTCGACGTCGGCATTGCCGAGCAACACAGTATTACCCTCGCGGCGGGACTCGCCTGCGACGGCATGAAACCGGTCGCGGCCATCTATTCGACCTTTCTGCAACGGGCCTACGACCAACTGGTTCACGATGTTGCCCTGCAGGATCTTGATGTGCTCTTCGCCATCGACCGGGGCGGCCTGGTCGGCGGTGATGGCGCCACTCACAATGGCGCCTTTGACCACAGCTTCCTGCGCTGCATTCCGAATATGGTGGTCATGGCGCCGAGCGACGAGAATGAATGTCGCCAGTGCCTGTACACCGGTTACCGGTATCCCGGGCCTGCCGCCGTGCGCTATCCCCGGGGTGGCGGACCCGGCGTCGAGGTCATCGATGAAATGATCGAATTGCCCATCGGCAAGGCGACGGTCAGGCGCAAGGGTACCAGGGTTGCGATTCTGAGCTTTGGCGCCCTGTTGCCCATCGCACTGGAAGCCGGCAATCAGCTTGATGCCACCGTCGTCGATATGCGCTTTGTAAAGCCGCTTGACGAAGAACTTGTCGGGGAGTTGGCGCAGACCCATGAACTTCTCGTCACCCTGGAAGAAAATACCGTCAAGGGCGGCGCCGGCAGCGGTGTCAACGAGTACCTCGCAGCCACCGGAGCGGAGGTCATGATCCGCAATATGGGTCTGCCCGACGAGTTTGTCGAGCATGGCGATCACGGCGATTTGCTGGAGCGGGTCGGCTTGACGGTGGCCAACCTGGTCGCCTCCGCCGAAAGCGCACTGGCGTCCTGACATCCCGGCACAACCTTGCGGCTGTTGATGTGATCAGTTCGCGGCTTTCGGAAACGCCTTGACGACTTCCCGGGTCAGGTCCCAGACATCAAATCCCTGGGCACCGTAATCCAGTCCCCGGCGAACAATGACCAGTTCATGTCCGGGAATAATGACGACGTATTGGCCGCGATTACCCCGCGCCGCATAGGCATCTTTCGGCACATCATTTCGCTGCACCGGCGATAACCAGAACTGGCCGCCATAATTGCTGCCGGCTTTTTTGCTCGCCGGCGCCAGGGTCCTGACAAAATCCAGCCACTGTGGCGACAGTAACTGCTCACCTTGCCAGTTGCCCTCCTGCAAATACAACAAACCCAGACGAGCCAGATCCCGGGCGGTTGTGTAAACCTGACTGCTGAGGATAAAGTCCCCGAATCGATCCGTGCTGATCAGGGTATTGTGCATACCAATTCTGTCGAGCAATGCCTTGCGCGGAAACTGCCGGTAGGCCTTCTCCGAGCCGAGCGCCTGCTTCATGGCATAGACGGCCAGCAGGGTGTCATAGTTTTCATAATCCCAGTGACTGCCCGGTTCCCGGATCAGGCCCCGCTCCCGAGCGCCCTCAACGGAACTCTTGCCGGCCCAATAAGCCAGCCCGGAGCCGGTCGCGTATTCCATCCGGTTATTGTCGACGGTCTCCAGACCGCTGGCCATATTGAGCACATGACGCAGGGTGATCTCCCGGCGCGGATCCTGTTTCGCGTCAGCCACGTCCGGCAGCCAGCCGAAGGGCAGCGGCTCATCCAGATGCAATTGGCCCTGATCCACCAGCAAACCAATAAGGGTGACCGCGAGGCTCTTGGCGACCGACCAGGTCCGGGTTTTGGTGTGCCGGTCCACGCCAGCCGCGTAGCGCTCGGCCACCAGTTGGCCACGATGGACCACCAGTAGACTCAGGGTATCCTGATGGGGGACCGGCCGATCAAACGCCCAGTCAATCGCCTGCTCGAGTTGCGCCTCGTCAATATCCGCGGCCAGCGCTGTCGTCGCTAATTTGTCGCCCTGTGGCCAGGCAAGATCATCGAGGTTTTCCGGCGCTGACGGTGCGACGATTTCGGGCAAATCTGCTACATCGCCAAAGTCTTGATCCGGCGCCATCACCACGCAGCCGATCCCCTCCCGAAAGACCGCCCGCATGACCGGATAAGGAGATGTCTCCGAGCCGACCGCGACCGCTTTCAGCTTCTCGTCGACGTGCCAGTTGCCGCCTGATGCATCGCCAATCGGCTCCGGCAAATAGGCGAGTTCCTGGGCGAATACCTGCTCGAGGGTCCGGTTGGAGGTGAACAGCCCGTTACACATCAGCAACGCCTGCACGCCCTGGCTGATCATTTGCCGATTGAATGTCGCGTAGTCATATCCGCTTTCGCGGGAATCTGAGCCGTGCGCCGGCAAAGTGGTCAGCAAAATGAATAAACACAGAAAATTTTTCATGGGCAGAATTCCTTGTCGACAGGGATCAGCTTTCGAAATTCCCAAAGCCGCCATCACCGTAATGGGTGTGGCCACCAGGACTGCTCCGGCCCGGCGATCTTGCCAGGCTTCTAGACCAGCAGGAGCAACCCTTGTATGACCGCCCACGCCATGACGCCGGCAATCAGATCATCCACCATAATGCCCCAACCGCCGTGCACCGACTTGTCGAAGTAGCGGATCGGCCAGGGTTTCCAGATATCGAACAGGCGGAACAGAGCGAAGCCGATCACTATCCAGTACCAGGTCAGGGGCACCGCGATCATGGTGACCAGAAATCCGCAGATCTCGTCCCAGACGATGCCGCCATGATCATGCACGCCGATATCGTCGGCGGTTTTGCCACACAGATAGATCCCCATCAATGACAGTCCCGCGGTGATCAGCAGGTAGGCCAATAACGGGGTCGGAGCGATTGCCAGATACAGGGGAATCGCTGCCAGGGTACCGAAAGTACCGGGCGCTTTGGGCGCGAGACCCGACCCGAAACCAAACGCCAGCAGATGCACGGGATTTTTGAGCAGTTCCGCGAAGGTCGGCGTGTCAGTTGCCAAGGGCAGATCCCCGTTTTGAGAAATGTTGGTAGCCCGTCGCCTGCGGCTCATAGAGGTTGCGATTCAGCCGGCATACCAGATTCGGCTCTTCCTGAATAAACCCGACCCGGCTGACCGGCACTTCCAGTTTTCGTGCTAACGTCTGCACTTCCTGCCAGTGCCTTGAGGGCAGCGTAAAACAGAGTTCATAGTCATCGCCACCCGACAAGGCCAGGGTACGGGCCTCATCCGTTCCCTCACAGATGATCAGTGACGGGGACAAAGGCAGTTGCTCAATATCAAGCTCCGCGCCGACATTGCTGGCGGCGAGTATGTGGCCCAGATCCGCGAGCAGGCCGTCAGAAATATCGATCGCGCTGGTGGCCAGCCCGACCAGTCTCTCGGCCAGGGCCACTCGGGGTTCCGGGCGCTGCAGTCGTTTGACCAGGTTCATCCGGTCGGCGGTCATGGTACGGGCATGGGCGTATTTCAGCCCGGCCGCCGCTTCGCCGAGACTGCCGGTGACGATGACCAGATCATCGACCTGGGCACCGCTTCTGGTCAGCGCCCGCCCTTCCCTGATCTGCCCCATGGCCGTGATGGTAACGGACAAGGGGCCGCGGGTGATGTCGCCACCGGTTAACTGGCAGTCATGAAGCCGCAACTTGCGGGCGAACTCCTGACTGAATTTTGCCAGCCAGTTTTCATCGACCTCCGGCAGGGTTAATGCCAGTTGTATCCAGCGAGGTCTGGCACCCATGGCGGCAATATCACTCAGATTGACCGCCAGGGATTTCCAGGCGATGTCCTCCGGCGCCGTGTCTGCAAAAAAGTGAACGTCGGCGACCAGGGTGTCGGTGGTGACGCACAACTGCTGATCAGCGGGTAACTGCAGCAAGGCACAATCATCGCCGACCGCCAGGCGGGTGCCGGGCTGGCGGGGACCGAGAGCAGAGAAATAACGGGAAATCAGATCGAATTCATTTGCCGCCATTGGTGGTCGAGCCCGTTTCCACGCTGCGCAGGGTTTTTGCAGCCTTGTCCAATACTCCATTGACGAACTTGAAGCCGTCCGTCGCCCCGAATCCCTTGGCGAGTTCAAGCGCCTCATTGATCACTACCCGATAGGGCACCTCGATCTGATCCTTCAATTCAAAGGCGGACAGGCGCAGGATGGCACGCTCCACCGGATCAACGGCTTCCATCTCCCGCTCCATGTGGGACTCGAGCGCCTCATCAATCACGTCCAGTTGAGTCAGGGTGCCACGGAGCAAGCGACTGAAATAATCCGCGTCCACTTTCTTGACGTTGATGGTTTCCAGAAACTGCTTTTCAATATCGCCGATATTGCTGCCGGCCATCTGCCACTGATAAATCGCTTGCAGGGCGTACTGACGGGCCTTGCGACGGGCGTGAGGATTGAATCCCTTGTTCATGATTTGAGTCCTGCCAGAAGATTGATCATTTCCACGGCAGTCATGGCCGCTTCGCCGCCCTTGTCCAGGCGGGCCGGGTCAGCGCGCTCTTCGGCCTGGGCTTCGCTGTCGGTGGTCAGAACGCCAAAAATCACCGGCAAGTGGTGCTTGAGGCCGACGTCCAACAGGCCGCGGCTGCACTCGCCCGCGACGAATTCAAAATGGGGCGTACCGCCCCGGATCACCGCGCCGAGGGCTATCACCGCGTCAAAGCGCCCGCTTTCGGCACAGGCCTGCGCGGCCAGGGGCATTTCGTAGGCGCCGGGCACGGTAAACTGCTCAATGTCTTCATCGGCAACGCCCAGGACCGCCAGCTTGCGGGTCACGCCATCGAGCAGACGGCTGACAATATGGTCGTTATAGCGACCGATAATCAGCGCGATCCGACCTTGCTGATAGCGGATATCATCGCCCGCCAATTGATAATTGCTCATGCTTGGTGCTCTTGGTTGCTGGCGGCTGGGGCGCAGTTCTCGTCAGTAATGTATTCGACCACTTCCAACTTGAAGCCGGACAAGGCCTTGTATTTGGTTTGCGGGCTCAGCAAGCGCATTTTATGCACGCCGAGTGCCGCGAGGATCTGGGAGCCGATACCGACCCGGCGACTGCCGCTGCGGCGTTGCCCCGGTGCCGACTCGCCCTTGTCTTGCGCTTCCAGATGGCGCATGCGGTCCAGAATCGTATCGGTGGACTCGCCACCGGCCAGCAGTACCACGACGCCATGATCCTCGGCGCCAATCCGGGCAATGGCGTGATCCAGCGGCCAGCTGCTGGGTTTGCCACGCTGTGACGCCAGCAGATCGCCGAGGGTGTCGGCCACATGCACCCTGACCAGCGTTGGCTCCGACTCGGGTATGTGGCCTTTGACCAGGGCAAAATGCACCCGCTCATCAATGGTGTCCTGAAAGGTGTGCAGACGAAACTTGCCGAACCGGGTCGGCCATTCACACTCGGAGACCTTGCGCACCGTGGTTTCGTTAAGCGAGCGGTATTCAATCAGATCGGCAATGGTGCCCATCTTCAGCTCATGTTCCGCCGCAAAGACTTCCAGATCCGGACGCCGCGCCATGGTGCCGTCTTCATTGAGAATTTCGACAATGGCGGCCGCCGGTTCGAGTCCCGCCAGGCGGGCCAGATCACAACCCGCCTCTGTGTGGCCGGCCCGGGTCAGGACGCCGCCGGGCTGCGCCATGATTGGGAAAATATGCCCGGGCTGGACGATATCCGCGGGTTTTGCATCGGGCGCTATCGCCGCCCGGATGGTCTCGGCCCGATCGGCGGCCGAGATGCCGGTGGTCACACCTTCGGCGGCTTCGATGGACAGGGTGAAGTTGGTGGAGAAACGGGCGCCGTTACTTTGCACCATGAGGGGCAGGTTCAGTTGCCGGCAACGCTGCTCCGTCAGGGTCAGGCAAATCAGGCCACGGCCATACCGGGCCATGAAGTTGATGTCTTCCGGGCGCACCTTGCTGGCGGCCATGATCAGATCGCCTTCATTTTCGCGATCCTCGTCGTCCATCAGGACGACCATTTTACCGTCGCGGATGTCGGCAATGATTTCTTCGGGACTACTGAGATTCATCGGTTAACTCATTATGGGTGTCTGAAACCAGCAAGCGTTCCAGGTAACGGGCAATTATATCGACTTCGAGGTTAACTTGCGCCCCCGGCCGGTAATCTCCGGCGATGGTTTCCTGCAGTGTGTGGGGCACCAGATTGATTTCGAAGCGATCCTGGT
>JASBTO010000246.1 GCA_030148365.1 Kangiellaceae bacterium | reverse complement strand
CCCCGAGTTGCACCACTTCGGCCTGCCGCCAGAGTCCCAGTGCCAACCCTGCACAAATCAGCATCAGGCCGATTTCCAGACCCAGCACTTTGCGCTTGTCCAGCCCCTGATGCACCTGACGTTGGTAATAGTGGCTCTTGTGGGCTTCCCAGATCCGCTCGCGGCGCGCAATCCGTTTAACGAGGGTGACAGTCGCGTCCAGCCAGAACGGCAGGAAAATCAGCAGGAATTGCCAAAAACTGACCAGCCCCTCGCCCACCCCGAGCAGGCCACTGAACACCGCCAGCAGACCGAGGCTGACAGCGCCTACATCGCCCATGAAGATCTTCGCGGGCGGCCAGTTGAACACCAGAAAGCCGAGGCTCGCCGCAGCAATCAGCCCGTTAAGGCCCACGTAAACCAGGTCGCCCTGCCACCAGCCGAGCAGGCCGAGGGCCGAAAAGCCGGTCAGCGCCATGCTGCCGGCAAAGCCGTCCATGCCATCCATGAAGTTATAGAGATTGATGAGCCAGAGCGCGCCCAGCACCCCGACTGACCAATAGGCCCAGGCCGGCACCGGCAACTCCAGAATTACAAAGTCCAGATCCCGCAAGGCGCCGAACAGCCAGAGCACCGCGCCGAGCTGACCCAGAATGCGCAGGGCCGGTGGCAGGTGGCGAATATCGTCGAGCAGGGACACCGCCGCGATCAGCACCAGCGGCGGCAACCAGATCAAGGCCGGCAGCTCTGTGCCCATCAGCAACAAAGCGACAATGACGCCG
Organism: Kangiellaceae bacterium; assembly: GCA_030148365.1. Lineage (GTDB taxonomy): Bacteria > Pseudomonadota > Gammaproteobacteria > Enterobacterales > Kangiellaceae > JASBTO01. The sequence continues at coordinate 13,514 of JASBTO010000246.1, read as the reverse complement.
ACCACAATGCCGAGACCGCCGGAACTCGGCGTCGGCACACTGTGCATGGAGCGGTGATTGGGCTGATCGAGAACGCGCTGGAAAGCGGGAACCCGCCAGAGCAGCAGGCATATTACCAGAGCAATGACGAAGGCGGCGACTATGCCCAGACTAAGCATTGCCGGCCGTCTCCCGTTTCATCGCCACGCACTCCGCCAGTGACTCCTGCCAGCTCTGCGGCTGCCATCCAAGTGCCGCCTGCAGTTTTTCTGTGATCAACCTGGAATCCGCTGGTCGCTCGACTTTGGAAGGCCAGGCGTCCTGCCCGATAGGGGTCAATTTGATGGGGACTCCATTGAGACGGAAGATCTCCCGGGCGAAATCATACCAGCTACTACTGCCGTCATCACAAAGGTGATAGATACCGTCAGCGAGACCTTTTTCCGCCAGGCTACGCCTGACCACCCGGGCAATGGTGTGAGTCCAGGTCGGTGTACCCCTCTGATCGTTGATCACCTGCAGTGCGTCACGCTCAGCGGCAAGTCGCAGCATGGTATTAAAGAAGTTGTTGCCCTTGAAGTTGTAAACCCAGCTGGTGCGAAAAATCCAGTGATGACAACCGGAAGTGCTGATCGCCTGCTCGCCTTCCAGCTTGCTCTGGCCGTAGACATTGAGCGGCGCCGGCGTGTCGGTCTCGCTGTAGGGCGCAGCCCGGCCGTCAAAAACGAAATCCGTCGAGAAATGGATCAGCCGCGCGCCGACGGCGCGGGCCGCATCGGCGACCTCAGCGACGCCATCGCGGTTGATGGCAAAGGCTTGCTCGGATTCCTGCTCGGCCTGCTCCACTTGCGTATAGGCGGCGGCGTTGACAATCACGTCCGGTGCGAGCTTTTTGATAAGCGCACTGGCCTGGCCCCGGTGGGCGAGGTCCAGTCCTTCATCCGCTCCCTGCCTCGCCGACGTGACCAGGTCGCCGGCTTGCTCAAGATAGGGGATCAGGGTCTGGCCAAGCTGGCCGCTCGCGCCGAGCAGCAGGATTTTCACATCAAGCCTCGTAGCTGGGCAGTTGCCCGGTAAGCGCCGCCAGCGGCTGGCCGGTTTGATCTTTCGTGGAGACTTCCCGGTCGCCTTCGGGCCAGTCGATACCGATATCGGGATCGTCCCAGGCGATGGTGATTTCCTTGTCAGGCGCGTACAGGGAAGTACATTTATAATGAAACAGGGCCATGTCGCTGGTGACACAGAACCCGTGGGCGAAGCCCGGCGGGATGTAAAGCTGGCGATGATTGTCGGCGGACAGGTTGACGCCAATCCACTTTCCGAAGTCGGGGGATCCGTGGCGTACATCCACGGCAACGTCAAAAACTTCCCCCAGCAGCACCTGTACCAGCTTGCCCTGCCCTTGCGGGTGTTGAAGGTGCAAGCCCCGCAAAACGCCTCTGGCCGACAGGGAGGCATTGTCCTGGGGAAACTCCGTCGGCATTCCGGCCTCACCATAGCGATCCCGGTGCCAGGTTTCCTTGAAAAAGCCCCGTGCGTCTCCGAATACCTTCGGCTCGATCAGCAGGACGCCGGGCAATGTGGTTTCGGTAACCTTCATCAAAAACCGGTCCGGTCGAGCAGGGAAAGCAGGTAATCGCCATAGCCACTGGAGCGGGTCACTTCCGCCAGGCCGGTCAGCTCCGCCTCGTTAATCCAGCCGTTGGCGAAAGCTTCCTCTTCGGGACAGGCAATCTTCAGGCCCTGGCGGGCTTCGAGAGTCTCGATAAAACTCGCCGCCTGGTGCAGGGATTGGTGAGTGCCGGTATCCAGCCAGGCAAACCCCTGACCGAGTTTCTCGATGAACAGGGACTGCTCCTTGAGGTAGAGGTTGTTGAGGTCGGTGATTTCCAGTTCGCCGCGGGCGGACGGTTTGAGCTGTTTGGCAAAATCGACCACCCGGTTGTCGTAGAAATAGAGCCCGGTCACCGCATAGTTGGACTTTGGTTCCGCCGGCTTTTCCTCGATGTCGATCACCTGACCCTGCTGGTCGAATTCGGCGACGCCGTAGCGCTCCGGATCCCTGACCCAGTAGCCGAACACGGTGGCGCCTGCCGGCCGCTCCTGCGCTTTCCTGAGCAGCGGTTTGAGACCGTCGCCATAATAGATATTGTCGCCGAGGATCAGCGCGCAGGGATCATCACCGATGAAGTCTTCGCCGAGTAAAAATGCCTGGGCAAGCCCGCCGGGATGATCCTGTTCGACATAGGTAAATTCCATACCCCACTGACTGCCGTCACCGAGCAGGCCACGATACAGCGCGCCATGCTCCGGCGTCGTAATGATCAGGATCTCCCGGATCCCCGCCTGCATCAGGGTGACGAGGGGGTAATAGACCATCGGCTTGTCGTAAACCGGCAGCAGTTGCTTGCTCATCACCCGCGTCAGCGGGTAGAGCCGGGTGCCGTGACCGCCGGCCAGAATAATGCCTTTGTAGTTGTTCGTCATAGTCAGTCCCGTGATTTTGCGTTGGCCAGCACCGTCTCGCACCAGGCCTGATTGTCGAGATACCAGGCAACCGTCTTGCGCAGCCCGTCCTCGAAAGATACCTCTGGTTTCCAACCGAGCAGATGCTGAATTTTGCTGTTGTCGATCGCGTAGCGGAAGTCGTGTCCCGGGCGATTGTGGACGAGGGTGATCAGTTTCCGGTAGCTGTCACCGCGAGGCTTCAACTCGTCCAGCAGCTCACATACGGTGCGCGCGAGATCCAGATTGGATTTCTCGCATTGGCCACCGATATTGTAGGTCTGCCCCGCTTCCCCCTGCTCCAGTACCCGATGCAGGCCCCGGCAGTGATCCTCGACATAGAGCCAGTCGCGAATGTTGGAACCGTCGCCATAAATCGGGATCGCTTCGCCCGCCAGAGCGTTATGGATGATTACCGGAATAAGTTTCTCGGGAAATTGCAGGGGCCCGTAATTGTTTGAGCAATTGGTGGTCAACACCGGCATGCCGTAGGTATGGAACCAGGCCCGGGCCAGATGATCGGCGGCGGCTTTGGAAGCCGAATAGGGGCTGTTGGGCTGGTAACGGTGGTCTTCGCTGAACGCCGGATCGTCGGGTAGCAGACTGCCATAGACTTCGTCCGTGGATACCTGCAAAAAACGGAATTCCTCGGCTTCTTCCTTGGGTAGGGACTGCCAGTATTTACGCGCTTTGTCGAGCAGGTTGAAGACACCGACAATATTGGTCTGGATGAAGGTATCGGGATGACTGATCGAGCGATCGACGTGAGACTCGGCGGCCAGATTCATGATCGCTACCGGACGATGGTCAGCGAGCAGCTTTTCAATCAGGTCCGCGTCGCTGATGTCTCCTTCTACAAAAACATGCCGATCACTTGCGTCCAGATCCCGCAGGTTTTCCCGATGGCCGGCATAGGTGAGCCGGTCAAGATTGACAATCCGATAGTCGGTGAACTCGTGCAGGTAACTTACCAGGTTGGCGCCGATAAAACCGGCTCCGCCGGTAACCAGAATTGTTTTCAAGGATCACTCGCTCGCAAGTATGCCATGGCCAGCCATTCTACTGGCGGGCCGAGCGGATCGCCAGTATCAGACCCCGGGTCGAATCGTCCAGTTCGGCAATCGATGCCTGTTCATCCTCAAGGATACCGGTGAGTTGCTGATTGAGCTTCTTGCCGAGCTCTACGCCCCACTGATCAAAGGCGTTGATCCCCCAGATGACGCTCATCACAAAAACGCGATGCTCATACAGCGCGATCAACTGGCCGAGGGTAAATGGCGACAGATCATCGAGCAACAAGGTTGAGGATGGCCGGTTGCCTTCGCAATGCTTGAAGTCGTAATCCCCCTCCACGGCGTCCTTGGGATGGGTGCCGAGTAACAGCGCCCGGCTCTGGGCCAGGCAACTGGCGAGCAGGAAATCCTCTTCGAGGGGGCGATTGCCTTTGGCGACGGCCAGAAACTCGACATAAGCCTCGCCGGTTCCCTGATGCAGCTGCTGCAAAAACGCATGCTGGGCATTGAGACCGATATGACCGAAGACGCTCGGACAGGTTGTGTAAGCGGCCTTCTCACCGGTACGGGTATAGGACTTGCCGTTGCTCTCCATCTCCAGTTGCTGGAGATAATCCGGCAACTTGCCCAGACGCTGATGGTACGGCAGGGTCACCAGAGAATTGATATCCCGAAAATTGACGTTCCAGAGAGTCACCAACGCCATGATGACGGGCAGGTTGGTTTCCAGATCCGATTCCAGAAAATGCCGGTCCTGATCATGGGCACCTTTCAGCAACTCTCCGAATGCATCGTTGCCAATGGCGAGCCGGGCAATCAGGCCAACGGGGGACCAGAGGGAAAAACGGCCACCGACGGCCGGGTCGATACGGAACTGAAGAGATTCGCTGATCCCGAAGTTCGTCATGGCCCGGGGATCAGCAGAAATACCGATGAGTTGCCCCGAGAGCTCTTCCCCGCTAAGCGAAGCGGACATCCAGTCGCGGATTTGTCTGGCGTTACTGAGCGTCTCCCGGGTCCGGAATGATTTCGATGCAATAATGACCAGGGTCGACTCAGGATTGAGCTGCGCGAGCAGCTGGGTCAGGTGCGTATGATCAATATCGCTGACAAAGTGGAATTGCCGGCTCTTGTCCACCAGCGGCGACAAGGCATCAACGACCAGATGGGGTCCGAGTTCCGAGCCGCCGATCCCGACATTGATGATATCCCGGAAGGGCCTCCCGGACGCCCCGGTGAATCGATTGGCATGAAAGTCTTTCACCAGCTTTTCACAGCGAGCCTGTTCACTGTCAAAGGCTGTGGCTACGGGCTCCAGCTCGGTTTTCAATAGGCCCCGACAGACATGATGCAGCGCGGGTCTGGCTTCCGTAAAATTGACGTTGGCGCCGGAAAAAAGTGCTTCCCGGGCCTGCTCGAGTCCTGCCGCCCGGGCAAGGTCGAGGAGCGCGGTGCGGATGTCCGCCGTGATCAGGTTTTTGGAATAGTCAAACAGGACATTGCCGGAGCGCAGGCTGAATTCTGAAAATCGCGCCGGCTGGCCGTCAAACAATTCATGCAGCGCAGTCTTGCCGGAGCGCCTGGCGAGCTCGCTCAGACGTTGCCACTCCGGACCTGAATCAATCATACACCTGCCCGAGAAATCATTGCTTGGCGAGCCAGTCTACAATCCTTTCTGCAGCCGTACCATCTCCGTAGGGGTTATCTTTTCCTGCCATCATTTGGTAAGCGTCGGGATCATCCAGCAACTCTTTTGCCGCGCTGACGATCGCTCTCGCATCGGTGCCGACAAGCCGGACAGTACCCACTTCAACGGCTTCCGGACGCTCGGTAGTATCGCGCATTACCAGCACCGGCTTGCCGAGAGACGGCGCTTCTTCCTGGATACCGCCTGAGTCGCTGATAATCAACCAGGCCCGGTTCATCAGATAGACAAAAGGCAGATAGTCCTGGGGATCGACCAGGTGGATATTACTGCAGTCCCCGAGAACTTCCCGAACCGGCTTTTGCACATTCGGATTAAGATGTACCGGATACAGAACTTCAACATTTTCCGACTCCGCGAGATTCTTCAAGCCCTCGCAGATATTCAGGAATCCCTGACCAAAGTTTTCCCGGCGATGGCCTGTCACCAGGATCAGCTTCCGGTTCGGGTCCAGAAATGAAAATTGTTCGTCAAACTGCCGGGTAAGAGTTCGGTCATCGCGAATTTTTCCGGTGACCCAAAGCAGCGCGTCGATAACCGTATTGCCGGTCACGAGGATTTTGTCAGCACTCACGTTTTCGGCGAGCAGGTTCTTTTTGGCCTGCTCCGTCGGGGCAAAATGATATTGAGTGAGTACACCGGTCAACTGACGATTGGCCTCTTCGGGCCACGGTGAGTACAGGTTGTGGGTACGCAATCCCGCTTCGACATGTCCCACTGCCACCTGCTCATAAAATGCGGCCAGGCTCGCGGCAAAGGTCGTCGTGGTATCGCCATGCACCAGCACCACATCCGGCTTTGCCTTCTGGATAACCTGCTGGACGCCGTCAATGACCCGTCCGGTCAATTCACCCAGTTGCTGTCCGGGGCGCATCAGGTCGAGATCATAATCCGGTGTGATATGAAAAAGATCCAGCACCTGATCGAGCATCTGCCGGTGCTGGGCAGTGACGCAGACAATGGTTTCAAATTGATCAGAACGGGTTTTAAGGGCGGCCACTACCGGCGCCATCTTGATAGCTTCCGGCCGGGTACCAAACACGACCATGATTTTCTTTGTCATTCATCCCCCAAAACAGACTTTTGCGTAGCCACCGGAATCCTGGTGTCTTGAATGGCCGCGTATTGTCTTTCGATTCATTTGTCAGCCTGCCGGTGATAGCCGGAAATTAGCGGATTCCCGGTGCCCGATTTTCTGTTGACCGGCTTGGCTGACAGCGCAATTACCGCCTAGCCTAGCAAAAGCCTTGCGCAAATAAAACAGGGCATTGAATGCCCTGTTTTATTGCCATTTTACTATCTCTATTTTACGGTCATCCGGCTACGATTCTTCTCGATAGTTGCGTCGCCGACACCTTTGACTTCAACGAGATCATCGATGGAATCAAAGGGCCCGAATTCTTTCCGGTAGGCAACGATAGCCCTGGCTTTGGCGAGCCCGATCCCGGTCAGGATGCCGGCGATCTCCTCGGCACTGGCGGTGTTGATATTGACCGTTTCGACTATCCGGACTTCGGACTCGGCAGATTTGCCTGGCGCTTCGGCAAGCAGAGTTACCGGGATCAGGGCACAAAGGCCGGCCAGTATGAGCATTGACAGCTTCATGGTTATTCCTCCTTGAATGAACATTTCGCGCTCCATGCGCGACTTCATGCTAGGGAATCAGCGATCTGATGCCAATACGGAGACAATGCTTTCAGTGATGTCGTACGCGACTTTTAGAGAATCCCCTGCCTGGGTGATGGGCCGGCCAATGACCAGATAATCCGAACCGGCCCTGATCGCCTGCTCCGGTGTCATGATACGGCTCTGATCGCCCGCGGCGCTGCCGGCGGGTCGAATGCCCGGGGTTACGAGCAGAAAGTCCTTGCCGCACTGCGCTTTCAGAGTGGCGGCTTCACGCGCCGAGCAGACCACGCCGTCAAGACCGGATTGCTGCGCCATCGACGCCAGATGCAAAACCTGCTGTGGCAATTCCCGCACCAGCCCCAGCTCCCGGTACTGGGCCTCGTCCATACTGGTCAGCACCGTTACCCCGATCAACAGAGGGCGCTCCCGGCCGCCCGACTCCAGCGCTTCCCGTGCGGCGCTCATCATGGCGGTGCCGCCCGAGGCGTGAACATTGACCATCCAGACACCGAGATCCGCTGCCGCCTGACAGGCTTTGGCGACGGTGTTGGGAATATCGTGAAATTTGAGGTCCAGAAACACCTTGTAGCCGTCGCCAACCAGCCGCCTGACCAGCCCGGGTCCGAACCGGGTGAACATTTCCTTACCAATCTTCAGGGCGCAAAGCTGGGGATCCAGTTTTCCGGCAAGATCCAGTGCCGACGCTTCTTCGGCAAAGTCCAGGGCAACGATAATTCGGGGCTCCGGTGCTCCGGAGTGATGTATTCGGGTCGTGGACATGTTCACAGGTTCCGCGTTACTCGCCTTCAAGGCCCTGAATGGGCCGGGTGCTGCTCCAGGATTTGCAACTCGGGCACTGCCAGTAAAGGACCTTGCCCGACAGGCCGCAAACATTGCAGGCGTAGACCGGTTTGCGCTGCAGCAGCTTTTCGACGATGGATTTCAGCATTTCAAGACTGGGACGCGCCGACGACTGGGCATGTTCAACATGCATGTCGATCAGTCGGGACAAGCCTTTCAGGGAAGGACGGTTGCTCAGATAGTTGCCGATAAACACGGCCGCTTCCCGATCATCACGGGTTTTCCGGATCTCTTCGGCGAGAGCCAGCATGATACTGACGCCGGCGCCCTTGTCGAGGCCATGGTGGAGGAATTCCCGGTAGCCCTTTTTATCGCCCAGTTGCTCATAGCATTCGATGATTTCCGGCAATGCTTCCGAGAGGAAACTGACATCCTGATCTTCAACCCGGGCAAAGGACTTTAACGCGGCCTTGTAATGGCCGAGTTCCATTTGCATGCGCCCCTGGGCCAGACTCGCCCGGACGGACCGGGGGTCTATCTGCAGCGCTTTTTTCAGGGTCTGCAGCGCGCTTTTCAAATCGCCGGCGAGGCGCTGCTGACGGGACAGCTCACAATAGAAGTGGCCGATGGGTTTGCTTTGGTCCTCGCCGGTGCTGCCCTGGAACTGCTCCGCGACTTCTGCCGCCTTGAGCCAGTCCTTGGTTTGCTGGTGGATCATCAGCAACTGCTTCAGGCTTTCCTGCTTGTGCTCCGGATCCTGCAGAAGCTCCTGAAACAGACTCTCGGCGCGGTCAAACAGGCCGGCCGCCATATAGTCGTGCCCCAGCTCCATCAAGGCACTGTTGCGATGCCCCTGCCGCAAGGCGGGTCGGGCGATAATGTTCTGATGAATGCGGATTGCCCGGTCGACTTCACCCCGTTTGCGGAACAGGTTGCCGAGGGCGAGATGGGTCTCGACGGTTTCACTGTCGACCTTGAGCATGTCGATAAAGGTGTCGATAGCCTTGTCGGCCTGCTCGTTGAGCAGGTAATTGAGTCCCAGAATATAACTCCGGCTCAGGCTGCTGGCCTTGCCTTCCCGGCCCCTGTCCTCCCGGTTACGCCGACCAATCCGATAACCGGACCAGGCCGCCACCGGCAACAGCAGCGCCACCAGAATAAGGAGGGTTTCGCTCATTCCTCGAGGCTTCCCCGAATGGGCAGCGCCCGCAGATTGCTCAGTTCCTGTTCACACTGTCGCAGGCGCTTCTGGCAGCGGCGGTATTCGAAGCGGATCCGCAAAAAGCTCATCAGGCTGACGAGGACGCCGACCAGAAGCCCGAGCCCGGTGGTGATGAGGATGACAATTGACAGAGGCCAACTGACCTGTCCGACGAGAAAGTTGATGCCCACGGGCTGATCATTGACGATAGCAAACGCTATGGCCACCCCGAACAACACCAGAAAAATCAACAACCCTGAGAAAAAGCGCAAAATTTGTCCTCCCGGAGAATCTCTCGCCTGCCATTGACCGGCTTGCTTATCCTACTAAAAAGGCATGTCCGGGGACATGCCTTGAAATTGTTCTGCTAATGGAAGCCGGGTTCAGTTCTTGGCGCCGGCGTTGACTCTTTCACGCAATTCCTTGCCTGGTTTGAAATGCGGGACGTATTTGCCGTCCAGAGATACGGACTCGCCGGTTTTCGGATTTCTGCCCACCCGCGGCGCCCGGTAATGAAGGGAGAAGCTGCCAAATCCCCGAATTTCGATACGGGAACCGTGGGCCAGAGATTCGGACATCTGCTCCAGCAGCGACTTGACCACCAGTTCGATATCCTTGGCCGACAACTGGGGATGGCGTTCCGCGAGCCGTTCAATCAATTCCGATTTAGTCATGTTTAAAATCCCGCTTTCGTTGGTCCCGTTCAATCCCGTTGCTTCCTCTGAATTTCTGCCAGAATGGTGCTTTCCGATCAGAAATTTCACCTAAATCAACAAATTAAGTTCGAATTTTACATTTTCTGCATGCTCTTGCCAATAAAAAAACCCCGGCAGGGCCGGGGTTTTGACAGGAACTACTAACAGACCTAGTCGTCTTTGTTCATCTGTTCCTTGAGCAGATCGCCCAATGTTGTCGCACCTTTCTCTTCCGTGTCCTTGCTGAATTCGGCAACAGCGCGTTGTTCTTCCGCGACATCTTTCGCCTTCACAGACAAGCTAATCACACGGTTTTTCTTGTCGACTCCCATGAATCTGGCTTCCAGCTCATCGCCTTCACTCAGATGCTGACGGACGTCTTCAATACGGTCGGTGGACAGTTCGGAGGCACGGATATAGCCTTCGATATTTTCGTCCAGTTCAACGGCGGCGCCTTTGGCGTCAACGTTGATAACCTTGCCCTTGACGATGCTGCCCTTCGGGTTGGCGGCAACGAAAGCGGCAAACGGGTCGCTTTCGACTTGCTTGATACCCAGGGAAATACGCTCGCGCTCGGCGTCGACGGACAGGACCACGGCTTCGACTTCATCGCCTTTCTTGAATTCACGTACCGCTTCTTCGCCCGGAACGTTCCAGGAGATGTCGGACAGGTGAACCAGACCATCGATACCGCCGTCCAGGCCGATAAAGATGCCGAAGTCGGTAATGGACTTGATCTTGCCGGTAACCTTGTCGTTCTTGTTGAACTTGGCAGCGAACTCGTTCCACGGATTCGGAACGCACTGCTTGATACCGAGGGAGATGCGGCGACGCTCTTCGTCGATATCCAGAACCATGACTTCCACTTCGTCGCCCAGGTTGACAACTTTGGACGGGTGGATGTTCTTGTTGGTCCAGTCCATTTCGGAGACGTGTACCAGACCTTCGACGCCGTCTTCGATTTCCACGAAGCAACCATAGTCGGTCAGGTTGGTGACGCGACCTTTCAGGCGAGCGCCTTCCGGGTAACGTGCACTGATCTGCTCCCACGGATCCGCGCCCAACTGCTTGAGGCCCAGAGATACGCGGCTGCGCTCACGGTCAAACTTGAGGATCTTGACCTGGATTTCATCGCCCACCTGAACCACTTCGCTCGGATGCTTGATACGCTTCCAGGCCATGTCGGTGATGTGCAGCAGGCCGTCAACACCACCCAGATCGACGAAGGCGCCGTAATCGGTGAGGTTCTTGACGATACCTTTGACTTCCTGACCTTCCTGCAAGTTGGCCAGCAGTTCTTCCCGCTCGGCGCTGGACTCGCTCTCGATCACGGAACGACGGGAAACCACGACGTTGTTACGCTTCTGATCCAGTTTGATAACCTTGAATTCCAGATCGATACCTTCCAGGTGGGAAGTGTCACGAACCGGACGGACGTCAACCAGAGAACCCGGCAGGAAGGCGCGAATGGTCTGTACATCGACCGTGAAGCCACCTTTGACCTTGCCAGTAATGACACCTTTGACGGTCTCCTGGTCTTCGAATGCTTTCTCGAGCTCGATCCACGCAGCCTGACGCTTGGCTTTCTCACGAGACAGTCGGGTTTCACCGAAACCGTCTTCAATGGCGTCCAGGGCTACGTCAACTTCATCACCGACTTCAACTTCGAGCTCGCCTTCATCATTGCGGAATTGCTCAATGGGGATAACGCCTTCGGATTTCAGACCGGCGTTGACGGTGACAGTTTCGGAATCGATGGCGACCACGGTACCTTTGACGATGGAACCCGGGCGCATCTCCAGCTCGGTCAAGCTTTCTTCAAAAAGTTGTGCGAAATTCTCGCTCATTGGTTATTTACCTGAATCAGTTGGCGGTTTGCCAACCTCGTAAGTTTCACCACGTCGCCATCCCGGCCCGGTGGGTTCATTGATTATGATCCGGTATCGCATCCTGCGTCGGATCTCGGAAATCCTTGTCATCGTTGCGGATGAATCGCTTCATCCCGCGTGGCGCTATTGTATTTTTCGAGCCTGTTCAACCACTTGCCCGAACACTTCCTGGATTCCAATCCCTGATGTGTCAATTACAAAAGCACCCGCCGCTGGTACCAAAGGCGCCAGGTCGCGGGTGCGGTCGCGCTCATCGCGCTCTACGATGCTCTCTAAAAGGGCCGATAGACTAGCATCGACACCCTTTTCTTGCAACTGTTTGAAGCGCCTCCGGGCCCGTTCCTCGGCGCTTGCCGTCAGGAAAATTTTCAGGGGCGCATCGGGGAAAACCACGGTGCCCATATCCCGGCCATCGGCCACCAATCCCGGTGCCTGCCGGAATTCACGCTGCCGCTCCAGCAGCGCGCTGCGAACTTCCGGGATGACCGCTACCCGGGACGCCGCCTGACCCGCTTCATCGGTCCGGATCGCCAGGCTGACATCGTCGCCTTCCAACCAGACTTTCTGCTCCAGGGCTTCCCGATCCGGCTCAAAGCGCACGTCAAGTTTGCGGGCCAGCCCGGCGATGGCCGCCGTGTCCTCCGGTTCCAGTCCGTGGCGCTTTGCGGCCAGGCCGACCAGCCGGTAGAGGGCGCCGGAATCCAGCAGGTGAAAGCCAAGCTCGTCGGCGACCAACTGGCAGATCGTGCCCTTGCCGGAACCGGAAGGCCCGTCGATGGCAATGACCGGAACGCTGTTGTCACTCATCTGGGACTCCGTCTATCGGGGCAGCTGGGGCAGGAGCTCGACAAACCGGGCATTTTCTTCCGGCAAGCCAATCGACACCCGCAAATGGTCGGGCATGCCGTAATTGGCGACGGGCCGCACAATGACACCCCGCTCGAGCATAAACTGGTAAAGGGGGCCGGCGGGCCTGCCCATATCGATGGTCAGGAAGTTGCCGACGGAAGGAATGTAATCAAGATCATGTTCGTGGCAGGCCGCTTCGAGCTGCTCCATGCCGGCGCGGTTGACCTCGATGGCCCGGGCCAGGTAGTCGGTGTCATCCAGAACGGCTTGCGCGGCGGCGAGCGCCAGTGAATTCATGTTGAAAGGTTGGCGCACCCGGTTCAACAGGCCGGTGATTTCCTCGTGGGCGACAATATATCCGGCCCGGACCCCGGCAAGACCATAGGCCTTGGAGAAAGTCCGGCTGACCAGTAGATTGGGATACTCGGCAAGCCACTCCAGCGTCCGGGGATAATCCGGCTCCGAGACATACTCAAAGTAGGCTTCGTCCACGACCACCAGAACATTTTCCGGCACCTTTTCCATAAAAGCTTTCAGGTCGGCGCCATTGACCCAGGTGCCGGTCGGATTATTGGGGTTGGCAATGAAGATCAGCCGGGTCTTGTCGGTAATGGCCGCCGCCATGGCCTCCAGATCATGACCCCGATCCCTGGCGGGCACTTCAACCCGGGTCGCGCCAATGGCCTGGGTGACAATCGGATAGACGACAAACGCGTGTTCGGAATAGATAACTTCATTACCCGGCTCGACAAATACCCGTGCCACCAGTTCCAGCACATCGTTGGAACCATTGCCGAGCGTGATCTGGCCGGCACTGATGCCGAGGCGCTCGGCCAGCTTGGCTTTCAGGTAAAACCCGTTGGCGTCCGGATAACGGGCCAGATCGGCCATTTCCCTTTCCATGGCGGCTTTGGCCAGCGGGCTCAGGCCGAGGGGATTCTCATTGGAAGCCAACTTGACGATATTGCTGATCCCCAGTTCCCGCTCCAGTTCACTGATGGGTTTGCCCGCCTGATAGGGGTGCAGCTCCCGGACGCCGGGATTGGCCAGAGCCAGAAAATCGCAACTCATAAAAATTCCTTGATTGATGTCGCAGGGCCCTTCCGGGCGCGAAAAGTGGCGGTATTATGGGGGAAAACGCATTCTTTTTCATTAGCGGGGGATGAGAAACTGGCCATGGCCCGGAAGCAGGCTCGGGATATCCGGAGCATTCGGGGTTGTGACCCGGGTTGCCGGGTCGCCGCCGGT
>JASBTO010000241.1 GCA_030148365.1 Kangiellaceae bacterium | reverse complement strand
GGCCACTGCCGCGGTGCGCCGCGCCCTGAACCTCAGGCAGGTCCATGAATGGCGGCAGCAGGGTATCCTCGAGCCTGCGCAACTGACACCGGCGCATCAACGGGAAACTGCCTCCAAATTGCGGCAGGCCCTCGGTGGCACTACCCAAATCAGTGTATGCGATAGGGACGGCAACCTCGCTTCCATGACCACTTCAAACGGTGAAGGCTCCGGCTACTTTGTGCCGGGCACCGGCATCATGCTCAACAACATGATGGGCGAAGACGATCTGCATCCCGACGGCTTTCATCAGGATCCGCCGGGACAACGCATCGCGTCCATGATGACCCCGTCCATCGTCCTAAAAGATGAGAGGCCCTGGCTTGCCATCGGCAGCGGCGGCAGCAAGCGGATCGCCAGCGCCGTCTATCAGGTGCTGGAAAACATGCTGGAGCTCGATCTGGATCTCGCCGACGCGATCCTCGCCGGCCGCATGCACTGGGACGGTGAACAACTGCAATGCGAGCCCGGACTTGCCAGCGACGCACTGGCCGCCGCGCTACCGGTCAAGACCTGGGCGCAACCGGATATCTATTTTGGCGGCGCCCACGGGGTGACAACGGACGGTCAGGCGGCGGCGGACTTTCGACGGGAAGGAAACGCGCGATTGCTCTGATCCCCCTGATACCGTGAGGCATCACTCAGGTCAGGTACACATCAAACCGGTGGCTTTTCGAGGTGATTTCGATATCCGGCTTGCGCTCGGCCAGAAAAGGCGCGTAATCGGGACGTTTGACAACCACCCGTTTGTTGGCAGCTTGCAATGCCGGGACCAGCAAGCTGTCAGCGTCGGGATCCTCACCGACCAGCAATTTGATCAGACGCATTTCTTTTTTGATGGCGGCATTCTTGCGGCGCGCCGGATACATGGGATCCAGGTAGATCACGTCAGGGCGATGGTCTTGGTCGAGGCTGGCCAGGTACTGACGGGCCTCGGTATGTTCCAGGCGGAAGCGGTCCCGCATCATTTCTCCGATCCACTCATCCTGGCGGGCCCGGGCGATGCCGTCTTCGAGCAGCAGGGCGACGGCGGGCGAGCGCTCGATCAGGGTCATATCGCAGCCGAGACCGCAAAGCACAAAGGCGTCCCGGCCGAGGCCGCCGGTGAGATCCAGTACCGAGGGATTCCAGTTATGTTTCAGCCCCACGGCCCTGGCGATGGCCTGTTTGCGGCCCCCGCCGTGCTGGCGCCGGTAGTCGGCACTGCCTTCGCGAAAATCGACACACAGAGATTGCCACTGGTCATGAATCCGGCCGGTAAATTTAATCCGCCCGTCATCTGCCGAAAAGTAGCCATCGAAATCCGCCAACCGGGATTCGTCATTGATAGCGGGCAGTTCCGCCAGACAGGCGATGGTCAGGGCCGGCCGGCGCGTGCCCAGGGGCTGATACCAGGCAAAACGGTTTTTGTTCTTGTCATTCATGGCTGACAGTCTAAAGGAAACGGCAGGCGCCTTCCTTGCGGATTGTTTACAAATTGCCGGGGCCCGACCGTTGACAAACCAACTGGTCTGTACCTAGACTGGCCGACTTGAAACAACGCTCCTTGAAAGGGAATTTATGTCCACACTGGAAGCCCGGGTCGAACAATTCGGCCACTGGTTGCATCGCTGGCGCTGGCTGGTGGTGCTGGTTTCGCTGGCATTTGCGGCGGCGAGTCTGACCGGTACCAAGACCCTGTTTGAAAGTTTCCGCTCGGATTACCGGGTGTTTTTCTCTTCCGACAATCCGCAAATGCTTGCTTTTGAGGAGCTGCAAAACACCTACGACAAAGCCGACAACGTGCTTTTCGTGCTGGCCCCCAAAGACGGCGAGGTGTTTACACCGAGAATTCTCGCCGATATCCAATGGCTCACCGAGCAAGCCTGGCAGGTCCCCTATTCCAGCCGGGTCGACTCGATCACCAACTTCCAGTACAGCCACGCCGAAGAAGACGAGCTAATCGTCGAGGACCTCGTCGCAGGCGACCCCGCCGACCTGACGGAGGCAGAGCTCAAAGAAATCGGCGATATCGCCCTCGCGGAACCCAATCTTCGCAACCGTCTGATCAACCCCGAACGCTCCGTCACCGGGGTCAACGTCACTGTGCAACTGCCGGAAGACAGCCTGCTGGCGGTGCCCGAAGTCGTTACCTTTGTACGCGATCTCGCTGACCAGGCGGAGGCCCGGAATCCTGATCTCGAAGTGCGCATGACCGGCGTGGTGATAATGAACAACGCTTTCCCGGAAGCTTCTTTCGGCGATCTTAAAGTCCTTTATCCGCTGATGCTGCTCGTGGTGATGATTTTGCTGTGGCTGATGCTGCGCAGTGTCAGTGGCGTTGTGATCACCTTGTTCATCCTGCTCCTGTCCACGCTGACCGGCCTCGGGATCGCGGGCTGGTCCGGTATCGCCATGTCCGGTCCTCTGTCATCGGCGCCGACCATCATCCTGACCATGGCGGTCGCGGACTCGGTGCACTTGCTGGTGACCTTCTTGCAGAATCTGCGGCGCGGCATGACCAAGGCAGATGCCATGGTGGAGAGCCTGCGCATCAACATGACGCCGGTGTTCATGACCAGCCTGACGACCGTCATCGGCTTTCTTACCATGAATTTTTCGGAAGTGCCGCCGCTCAATGATCTCGGCAATACTGTCGCCATGGGCGTGGCGATGGCCTTCGTGTTCTCGGTGACCTTCCTGCCCGCGGTGATCATGATCCTGCCGTTCAAAGCCAAGGCGCGCGCTTCCCGCGGCACCGCCCTGATGGACCGGCTGAGCAACTTCGTGATCGTCCGCCGCAAGCCTCTCCTCTATGGCATGGCGTTGCTGTCCATCGCCCTGATCGCGTTCGTGCCCCGCAATGAATTGAACGATGAGTTCGTCAAATACTTTTCGCCGGCTATCGATTTTCGCGCCGATACGGATTTCACCACCGACAACCTGACCGGTCTGTATACGATTTTCTATGGTATCGAATCGGGCGAATCCCAGGGTGTGTCGGATCCGGAATTCCTGAAAAAAATGGAGGCCTTCTCCGAGTATGCCGAGCAACAGCCGGAAGTGATGCATGTGCAAACCATTACGGATACCCTCAAGCGCCTCAACCGCAACATGCACGCCGATGACGAGGCCTGGCAAAAACTGCCGGACAATCGGGAACTCGCGGCCCAGTATTTGTTGCTCTACGAGTTGTCATTGCCCTATGGGCTGGACCTCAACAACCAGCTCAATATCGACAAGTCGGCGACCCGGATCCAGCTGAGCCTGCACAGCCTGTCGAGCCAGGCCATGATTGACCTTGAAGATCGGTTCAGCGACTGGTTTGCCGAAAACGCGCCGGATCTGGAATACAAGGCTGCAAGCCCCGGCCTGATGTTTGCCCATATTGGCCAGCGCAACATCACTTCCATGCTCGAAGGTTCCCTGCTGGCACTGGTCCTGATTTCGATAGCCCTGATGTTCATGCTGCGTTCATTCAAGCTCGGTATGATCAGCCTTATACCAAACCTGATCCCGATCGGGGTCGGCTTCGGGATCTGGGGCCTGTTTGTCGCCAATGTCGGTATGGGCCTGTCGGTCGTGACCGGCATGGTGCTGGGGATCGTGGTCGACGATACCGTGCATTTCCTCAGCAAATACCTGCGCGCACGCCGCGAAAAGGGACTCAGCAGTCCCGATGCCGTGCGCTACGCTTTCTCGACCGTTGGCGTGGCCCTGTCCGTCACCACCCTGGTACTGGTTGCAGGCTTCCTGGTGCTGGGCCTCTCGGACTATGTCATGAATGCCGACATGGGCGTACTGACGGCGATTACCATCGCCGCCGCCCTGATTATCGATTTCCTGTTATTGCCGCCCCTGTTAATGAAATTGGAGGAACGTGAATATGCGCAACGCCTTGCTACTGCTGAGCTGCCTGACACTGCTGCCTAGCAGCCTGCTCGCCGGAGTTTCCGATGAAACAGGTACGGATGAGCTGCCGCCCGAACAGGTAGAAACCGAAAAGCCGCCCGCCAATGACGAACTGGAAGCCGTTGCGGAAGATGCCGAAAACGGCACCTCTGAAACCGCTACGGTAGCCGACGCCGACTCCGCTCCTGATTTTGTCCTGGAAGGTTCCGCCGAGGAAAAAGGTCTGGAGATTGCCCGGGAAGCGGATCGCCGCAACACGGGCTGGGGCGACTCCCGTGCGGCCATGACCATGACCTTGCGCAACAAGAACGGCGGCGAAAGCATTCGCAACCTGCGGGTCAAGACGTTGGAAGTCGAGGACGACGGCGACAAGGGCCTGACCATATTCGACGAACCCAAGGACGTTCAGGGTACGGCCTTTCTGTCTTTCTCACACGCCATCGAAGCCGACGATCAGTGGTTGTATCTGCCGGCCCTGAAGCGGGTCAAACGGATCTCCTCGGCCAACAAGTCCGGCCCTTTCATGGGCAGTGAATTCGCCTACGAAGATCTGGCTTCCTTCGAGATCGAGAAGTACGAATACAACTTCCTGCGGGAGGACGAGATCGACGGGGACAAGGTTTATGTCGTGGAAATGACACCCCAGTATGAGCACTCCGGTTATACCCGGCAACTTGCCTGGATTGACCAGGACGAGTTTCGCATCCGGAAAATCGAATTCTTCGATCGCAAGAACTCAGCGCTGAAAACCCTGATGTTCGATGATTTCAGACAGTACCAGGATCAATACTGGCGCGCTCACACCCAACTCATGGAAAACCACCAGAACGGCAAGAGCACCTTGCTGGAATGGAGCGATTACGAATTCGACACGGGTCTGACGGATAACGACTTCAACAAGAACAGTCTGAAAAGGGCCAGGTAAATGAACACCGTCGCCAACCTCGCCAGGAATCCGGACGCCACCCGCGCCCGGATCCTGGAAGTCGCCTTTGACGAAATCCTGCGCAAGGGTTTTCAGGGCTTGCGCGTGGACGAAGTGCTGAAAGTCGCCGGCCTTACCAAAGGTGCTTTCTATCACCACTTTACCAGCAAGCAGGCACTCGGATACGCCATCATCGACGAAGTCCTGTACGAGCGCATGCGGGAGCAATGGCAGATACCCTTACTGCAGGCCGACAATCCCATTGATGCGATTATCGACATCTGCAAGGATGCCCGCGAAGATCTGACTGTTGAGCAAATGGCCACCGGCTGCCCGCTCAACAATCTCACCCAGGAAATGTCACCGCTGGATGAAGGTTTCCGGAAAAGAATTGCCGGCGTCTGGGAGCTGTGGATCCAGGCCATGGCCGATGCCTTGCGAAAAGGACAGTTGGCTGGTCAGGTCCGAACCGATATTGATGCGGAAAATGTCAGCCGCTTTGTGGTCTCCAGCATCGAGGGCATTATCGGTCAGGTGAAGTGCTTCAAGTGCCAGGAGTTGTTCGAGAATGTCGGCAACTGCCTGCGCCAATACCTGGACGACCTGCGCGCCTGATCCCCGGGCTTTATCGCGGTGACTTTCTGTTCCCGCGCCTCACTGGCGAACAAATGCCGCTCCAGGTCACGAAACCAAGGGAGCCCGCTCTGCGGGGATTAAGGGAAATTCGCTATTTCAGGGCTCGCTGAACGACAGCTGTGTCCGTATGTTGCTGAAAGGAAACTACCTTTTCATCGATAAATTTCCAGACGTGGACGAAGGGGGCTTTGATTGATTTACCGGTCAACTTGTAGGTGCCGCAGTACTCGCCGAGCGCCACGACCGTGTCCCGCTCCGATATCAACTCGTAAGGTATCGCAGTCCATCCTTCCCACTCGGTGCCCAGCTTTATAAATACATTTTCAAGAACCGCGTCAGGACCGACATAGGTGCCGCCATAGGGAAACCCTTCTGCTTCTGTCCAGTTTATCTCCGGGTCAAAGACTTCCAGCAATGCCTCTATATCACCCTCGGCAAATGCGGCATAAATTCCCTTGATCGTGTCCGTAGTCCCTGTCATAAAAACTCCCTGTCTTATGCAACGGCAGAGCCCTGATGGCTATTGGGAAAACTATACCGAGAAAGCGTCAGGAGGGGTAGGTGGGGCACTGATGTATGATAAGGCCCGGAAATTACTGAAATATTTTCATACCCAGACGTCATTTTCCGCCTGGAGCTCGCCGCCGGCATCACCGGTGTTGATGACATTTCGCGGCTCTATCAGTAAAACATGGCACTCTTCGATTGCTACCGGCCGGTGCTCGACGCCTTTCGGGACCACGTACATTTCACCCTCGGACAATCTGATCTCACCGTCGCGTAACTGGATGATCAGATGCCCACTGAGCACCAGAAAAGTTTCGTCTGTATCCTCATGGTCGTGCCAGACAAACTCGCCTTTCAGTTTGGCCAGCTTGAACTGGTAGTCATTCATTTCGGCGACCACCCGTGGTGACCAGTGCTCAGAGAATTTGCTGAGCTTGTCCTTAAAATTTATCACGCTGGACGACATGGAAACCTCCTCAAGTCCGGAAAACTGCCCTCCTAATCATCCGAACGTTTTTCAGGCTGACAAAAAATTATCCTGTGATGTTCCGAATAGCCCGATACAGTGGCCGCAGGCGCCCGAACATCTTCCGGTACACGTTACGGTACAACTTATCATAGTGGCCGGCGGTCGCCGGAGAGGGCAAAAACTGTTTTCCCTCGCGGCACATGGCG
>JASBTO010000231.1 GCA_030148365.1 Kangiellaceae bacterium | reverse complement strand
GAGGGCCACGAAGCCGCGCTCTGTTACGAGGGCCGGGCTGAAAATCAGGGCCAGCGATACCGGGTCGCTGAATTTATTGAATTCCGCAATGGCCTGATCGACCGGATCCGCGTCGTCATTGCGCCCTTGGGTGATTCGCTGATTTGAAAGGTCTGACCCTTTTCAGCAACGGGAAATCCAGCCGAACAATCTACTGGCCAAAATAACAAGGCCAGCACTGAATCCATTCAGTGCGGATCGCAACTCGGGCAGGGGATCGAGAATCTAGCCCGACTTTTTTACAAACTCCGCAATAATCACGATACGCGTGCCATTAACCCGGCCCTCGATATGTTTCGGGTTGGCGGTCAGGGAAATATTTCTGACGGCGGTGCCGCGTTTGGCAGTGAAGCTCGTACCCTTGACGTCCAGATCCTTGATCAGAGTGACCGTATCGCCGGCTTGCAGAGGCGTGCCATTACTGTCGAGTGTGGGCGCTTCCTCATCGCCGGCGGCGTCGGTGCCGGCTTCCGCCCAGGCCCGGGTTTCTTCGTCCAGATACAGCATGTCGAGCAGATCCTGTGCCCAGACCTCACCAAGGTCGCCGAGCTGCTTCAGTATCCGCCAGACCATCACCTGTACCGCGGGCACCTGGCTCCACATGCTGTCATTCAGGCACCGCCAATGGTGAGGGTCGAGGTTGCCGGGATCTTTTAGCTGCTCCCGACAGGTCGCGCAGAGCAAAATGCACTGGTCGGAATCGGCTTCCCCGACCGGCGGCACCTCAAAAACCGACAGGTCGTCGGGCGAGCCGCAGAGTTCGCATCGGGAGTCGGCGCGGATCAGCAGGGTTTGTTCAATCGTCATGGCAGGTGCAGGGAGGTTGAGGCGGGTGCGTGATTATGCCGGTTTCCGGGGCCTGCGGAAACCGGCGCGACGGACTCTGCGGGATAGAGCATCCCACGCCGAGGCTTTCTAGGTCATGGTGACCAGCTCTTCAGCGCTGGTCGGGTGGATCGCCACGGTATTGTCAAAATCAGCCTTGGTCGCCCCCATCTTCACGGCGACCGCGAAACCCTGCAGCATCTCGTCGGCGCCGAAGCCGATAATGTGCAGACCGACCACCTGTTCATTGTCGCCCGCGCAGATCAGTTTCATGGCGGCGGGCTGCCGGTGTCGGGTCAGGGCCGTGTACATGGGCGTAAAAGTGGATTTGTAGATTTTGACTGCATCTTTGCCATACGTTTCAATGGCTTCCGGCTCGGTGATGCCGACCGTGCCAATGGGCGGATGGCTGAAAATCACTGTCGGGACGCAGTTGTAGTCCAGATGCAGATCTTTCTCGTTGTGATAAAGCCGGTTGGCCAGGCGTCGTCCCGCCGCAATTGCGACGGGTGTCAGCTGGATGCGCCCGGTGGCGTCACCCACGGCAAAGATATGCTCGACATTGGTGGCCTGGAATTTGTCCGTGGGGATAAAACCCCGGTCGTCGGTCCCAACGCCGGCGGCTTCGAGATTCAACTCGGCGGTATGAGGCGTACGGCCGGTAGCCCACACCAGAGTCTCGGTCCTTAACTCGGCGCCATTGTCACATTGCAGGGTCACGCTGCCATCGGCGTGGCCGGTGACGCTGTCGGGGTGGTGGTTGGTATAGAGGTTGATGCCGGCTTTTTCCATGTGTTCCATCAAGGTGCCTGACAACATCGGGTCGAACTCCCTGAGAATACGTTCTTTGCGAACTACCAGGTTAACCGCGGTGCCGAGCCCCCGGAACACGCCGGCCAACTCCACGGCGATATAGCCGCCACCGACCACGGTAACGGACTTGGGCTGCTCCTCGAGGGCAAAAAATCCGTCCGAGTCAATGCCCAGCTCGGCCCCCGGCAGGTCCGGAACCGACGGGTAGCCCCCGGGGGCCAGTACAAAACGCATGGCGCGGTATTTCTCGCCATTGACCTCGATGGTGTGCGGGTCGATAAAGCGCGCGAAGCCCTGCAGGTGGGTGATTTTCAGACGCTCCAGGTAGCTATCGTAGAAATTGTGGATATTGCTGATGTATTGATCCCGCGCCTTGACCATGGTGCCCCAGTCGAAGCCGCTTTTGACTACCTGGAAGCCGTAATCCGGGGCCAGGTGCAGCGCTTCCGCCACCTGGCTGGCGAACCACATGGCCTTTTTTGGGACGCACCCGAGATTTACGCAGGTGCCTCCGAGTTTGTCGGCTTCGACGATGGCGCAATCGGCGCCGAAACTGGCGGCGCGGGCCGCGGTGGCAATGCCGCCGCTGCCGCCGCCGATGGCAATCAGATCAAATGTTTTCATGTTTTTCGGGTTCCCTCTGTGATCACGGGGCTTGCTGACAGGAGCCCCTGCGGAGCTGTCCGTTACACCGGGCGCAATTCCCAAATGATGTCGAAAGCCCTACAATGCCGGTTCAATATTTGACCACGGATTATGACTTATCCCCGATGCGCAATCCATTAATCGGCCTTGACCAACTCCCTCCCTTCTCCCGGATCAGTCCAGAAGATATGGCGCCCGCCATTGAAGACATTACCAATCGGGGCCGCGCCGCCATCGACAAGTTGGTGACTCAGGAGCAGCCGACCTGGGACAGTCTGATGCGCCCGCTTGAAGACATCGGCGATGAGCTGGAGCGAGCCTGGTCACCGATCAGCCATATGAACGCAGTGGTCAATTCCGATGCCCTGCGCGACGCCTACAACCAGTGCTTGCCGATCCTGACCCGCTACAGTACCGAGCTTGGCCAGCACAAGGGGTTTTTCCGGGCCATTGAAAGTCTTGCCGGCCGGGCTGAAAAGCTGGGGCTGGATCCGGTGCAGAAGAAAATCCTCAAGGACGATTTGCGGGATTTCCGCCTGGCCGGTATCGATTTGCCACCCGAGCAGCAGCAACGCTTCGGCGAGATCCGTCAACGCCTGTCGGAGCTGACATCGAAATTCGAGGAAAACCTGCTCGACGCGACCATGGCCTGGAGTTGCCATTTTGATGATGCCGATGCGCTCAAGGGGTTGCCGGAATCGGCACTGGCCAGTGCCCGTCAGGCCGCCCGGCAAAAGGATCAGGACGGCTACCTGGTCACTCTCGAATTTCCCAGCTATCACGCCGTGATTACTTACGCCGACAATCGCCAGTTGCGGGA
>JASBTO010000217.1 GCA_030148365.1 Kangiellaceae bacterium | reverse complement strand
AGTTGACCGGTACGCGGATGGAGGTGACCGGCGAAGTCGTTATTCCGCGCGCCAATATCGAAATCGAGACCCTGCCGGAATCCGCCGTGCAAGTGTCCCCGGATCTGGTGATTGTCGGGGAAGAAATACAGGAAGACGGGTCACCGGGACCGGAGTTGGTTGCGGATGTCACCGTGCGGCTCGGCGACGCGGTCAATATCAAGGCCTTTGGCCTGGATGCCGATCTGACGGGCGCCCTGCGCACTCGCCTGAGTCCCGGCAGTGTCCCCCGGGGCACGGGTCAAATCCGGGTCAGCCGGGGAACCTTCAAGGCTTATGGCCAGGATCTCCGGATCCGGCGCGGGGTATTGTCCTTTGTCCGCTCCCTCGACAACCCCGGCATTGATCTCGATGCCGTGCGTGTCGTCGACCAGATTACCGTCGGTGTAAACGTCACGGGGACCGTCAATAACCCCCGACTGTCCCTGTTCTCCGATCCGCCTCTGTCCCAGAGTGAAGCTCTCGCCTATCTGGTTACAGGCGCGCCTCTTACCCAGGCGTCCGATGAAGAGCAGGCGGATATCTCCACAGCCGCCGCCGCGGCGGGCGGCGGCCTGCTGGCGAACCAGTTGAACGACCGACTGGGCCTGACCAACGTCAAACTGATCACCGGCGGCAGCGGCGTCAACAAGACCTTCGGGCTCGGGTTTCGCGTTTCACCCAATATCCTTGTCAGCTATGTGGCCAGTCTGCTGTCCACGGTCACCAGCCAGAATGGCTGGCGGCTCGAATACAAACTGAACAGCAAGTGGTCACTGGAGGGCTTTTCCGGGGAAAACTCCTCCGGTGATATTTCCTACCGCTATGAAACAGACAAACTGTTCGGCAAGGGCAAGAAAAAGGATAAAGAGCAGAAAGATCCGGATAAGGAAGTGGAGACCAGGGACTGACGGCGGGTGCCAGACCCGCATCGGGCATGGTCCGGTTTGCCCGAGGAAAACAGAATAAGAGAATGGTTTTTAACCGTATCCCCCGCGACGCCCGGGTCCAGCGGTTAAAGCCAGCACCTGGGGTCAGCCGCTGGAATCCGGCCTGATCGTTCTCGCGCTTCCCTGCGTTCACGATATTTGTACATCCCTGTACATCACGCCGGGAAGACCGCAAAGATATAAGTTGATCATAAAAAAAGCGCCCGTAGGCGCTTTTTTTGTCCGTAAAACCCGCTTATTTCTTTTTGCGCTGGGGCGGCAGATCGGTACAGGTACCTTCAAACACCTCGGCGGAAAAGCCCACGGACTCGGAGAGCGTCGGATGGGGGTGAATGGTCAGGGCAATGTCCTCGGCATCACAACCCATCTCGATAGCCAGGGTCACTTCGCCGATCAGTTCGCCGGCATTGACGCCGACAATTCCGCCACCGATGATGCGGTTGGTCTTCTTGTCGTAAATCGTCTTGGTCATGCCTTCGGTGCGGCCGACGCCGATCGCCCGGCCACTGGCGGCCCAGGGGAAGACGCCGGTGCCGTAATCGATACCCTTGTCTTTCGCTTCCTTCTCGGTCAGACCGGTCCAGGCCAGTTCCGGATCCGTGTAGGCCACGGACGGGATGCACAGGGGTTCAAAGAAATGCTTCTTGCCGGCAATCACTTCCGCCGCCACATGGGCTTCGTGGGTTGCCTTGTGGGCCAGCATCGGCTGGCCGACGACGTCACCAATCGCGTAGATGTGGGGCACGTTGGTATGCAATTGATTGTCGACATTGATGAAGCCACGCTCGTCAACCTTGACGCCGGCCTTGTCAGCGTCGATCAGATCACCGTTGGGGCGGCGACCGACGGCGGACAGGATCTTGTCAAATTTCTGCGGCTTGTCCGGCGCGTTCTTGCCCTCGAAAGTCACGTAAAGGCCATCTTTTTTGGCTTCGACCTTGGTGACTTTGGTTTCCAGCATGATGGACTCATACTGCTTGTCGATATACTTGTGCAGGACCTTGACCAGATCCTTGTCGCCGGCGGGGATCAGCTGATCCGCCATTTCAACCACGGTGATCTTCGCGCCCAGCGCGCGATAGACAGTCGCCATTTCCAGACCGATAATCCCGCCACCGATAATCAGCATGTTGCCGGGGATCTCTTTCAGTTCCAGCGCGCCGGTGGAATCGACAATGCGGTCGTCATCCGGCAAAAAGGGCAAGTCTACAACCCGGGAGCCGGCGGCGATGATGCAATTATCGAAGGTCACGGTCTGCTTGCCCTTCTCGCCTTCAACTTCGAGGCTGTTGGCGCCGGTAAATTTGCCGTAGCCCTGGATAACCTCGACCTTGCGCATCTTGGCCATGCCGGCGAGACCTTTGGTCAGTTGCCCGACGACCTTGTCCTTGTAGCTGCGGATTTTGTCGATATCGAGTTTCGGCTTGCCGAAGTTGACGCCATGAGCGGACATTTCCGTGGCTTCATCAATCACCTTGGCGGTGTGCAGCAAAGCCTTGGAGGGAATACAGCCAACATTCAGACAGACACCGCCGAGGGTGGCGTACTTTTCGATCAGGATGACCTTTTGTCCGAGATCAGCGGCGCGGAAAGCGGCGGTATAGCCGCCGGGGCCACTGCCCAGCACGACGACTTGTGCGTGAAGTTCACCTTTACTCATGGAATCCTCTTTATCAAAACTGCCGGCCTGGCCTGGGGGCTCAGAATAAGACGGCGTATTTTACCCGCCCAACCGGTAAATGGAAATGGCAAAGCCCCGAAGGGCCCTGCCGCTGCTCTTGCTGTCTTACAGCAACACCCGGCGGATGTCCGCCAGGTTCTTCGACAGATCAACGATGAATCGGGCCGCCACAGCACCGTCAATGACCCGGTGGTCATAGGACAGGGACATGGGCAACATCAGCCTCGGCTCGAACTCCTTGCCGTTCCAGACCGGTTTCATCTGGTTGCGCGACAGGCCGAGTATGGCCACGTTCGGCCAGTTGACGATGGGCGTGAAGGCGGTGCCGCCAATGCCACCGAGGGATGAAATGGTAAACCCGGAGCCCTGCATGGCATCGACGCCGAGCTTCTTGTCCCGGGCCTTGATGCTCAGCTCGCCCATTTCCGCGGCGATTTCGTAAATGCTCTTCTGATCGACATCCCGGATCACCGGCACTACCAGGCCATCGGGGGTATCAACGGCGACGCCGATGTGGAAGTATTTTTTCAGAATCAGATTTTCGCCGTCATTGGCCAGCGAAGCATTGAAGGCCGGATAAGCCTTGAGGCTCGCGACCAGCGCTTTCATGATAAAGGCCAGCGGGGTGAGGCGGATGTCCTTCTTCGCGGCTTCATCCTTGAGACTCTTCCGGAAGGCTTCCAGATCCGTGACATCGGCATCTTCATGCTGGGTTACATGGGGAATAGTCACCCAGTTGCGGTGCAGGTTAACGCTGGAAATCTTCTGGATCCGGGTCAACGGCCGGGTCTCGACCTCACCCCACTTGCTGTGGTCGATTTCCGGCATCTCCGGAGTCGCGAAGGCGCCGGTCGCCGCTGTCGCTTTTGGCCTCGACAACTCATACTTGATATGGCTCTGGACGTCCTCCCGGGTGATCCGGTTTTTCGGGCCACTGCCCTTGATATTGGCCAGATCCGCGCCCAGTTCCCGGGCAAAGCGGCGCACCGCCGGACTGGCGTGGATGACGCTGCCGGGCGGTTTCTTGTCCACGGGATAGTCGGGCACCGGCGCGGGCCGGGCTTCCGTGACCGGCGCCGGTTTTTCCTGTACTTTTTCGGGAGCCGGTTTTGCCGGCTCGGCTTTTGGCGTCGCTTCGGCTTTCTGGCCTGCGGCGGTGTCCGTGACCCGCAAAGTCAGGACCTTGCTGCCCTGACTGGCCTTGTCACCGACACTGATGAGGATCTCTTCGACCGTACCTGCCTGCGGGGCCGGCACTTCCATGGTCGCCTTGTCGGACTCGAGCACGATCATGCTGTCTTCTTTTTCCAGCTCGTCGCCGGGACTGACGCTGATCTCGATCACGTCCACTTCACCGGCGTCGCCAATGTCCGGTACTTCCACGGTGATGACTTTTTCCTCGCCGGTGCCGCCGGTTTCCTGATCGGACTGCTCCGCCTTGGCCTGGTCACCAGTTCCATCATCGGTGCTCTTTGGCCCGGGCGCTGCCGCCGGCTTTTCAGATTCCGGCGTCGCTTCCTTGTCTTCCTTGTCTTCCTTGTCTTCCGCCGGCGCCGCACTGTCGTCTCCGGACTCTGCGTCCAGCTTGACGATCAGATCGCCTTCCGAGACCTTGTCACCAATGGCGACGGTGATCTCCCTGACGACGCCCGCGGCTGAGGAAGGCACTTCCATCGAGGCCTTGTCCGACTCAAGCACGATCAGGCTGTCTTCTTTGGCGACCGTGTCGCCCACATTGACCAGAATCTCGATCACGTCCACCTTGTCGGTGTCGCCAATGTCGGGGATTCTGACTTCAGTAAGTTCTGCCAAGGGAATTCTCCTGTTACTCGCTCGCCTTAAACCGTGGTGGGATTGGGCTTGTCAGAATCCAGCCCGTATTTCTTGATAGCCTCTGTCACTTTCTTCTTGTCGATGTCGCCGGCTTCAGCCAGAGACGTCAAGGTGGCCAGAACCACATAGTGGCGGTTGACCTCGAAGAAGCTGCGCAGATTTTCACGGCTGTCGGAGCGGCCGAATCCGTCCGTACCCAGGACCCGGAAACTGGTGGGCATAAAGGCGCGGATTTGATCAGCAAAGACTTTCATGTAATCAGTGGCGGCGATGACCGGACCCTCGCGATCCTTCATGCATTGCTCGACATAACCCAGACGGGCTTTCTTGCCCGGGTTGAGCATGTTCCAGCGCTCGGCATCAAGACCGTCGCGGCGCAGTTCGGTAAAACTGGTGACTGACCAGATGTCTGACTTGACGCCAAAATCCTTGTCCAGCAGTTCCGCGGCCGCCTCGACTTCCCGAAGAATGCTGCCGCAGCCCATCAGCTGGACTTTCGGCGCCTTCTTCTTGCCCTTGCCGGCCTTGCTTTCGCGCAGCAGGTACATGCCCTTGATGATGCCTTCCTCGGCGCCCTTGGGCATGTCCGGATGCACGTAGTTTTCGTTCAGGGTGGTGACGTAATAGAAAACATTTTCCTGTTCTTCCATCATGCGCCGGGCACCATCCTGGATGATCACCGCCAGCTCATAGGCGTAGGTCGGATCATAGGAAATACAGTTGGGAATGGTCGAGGCGATCATGTGGCTATGGCCGTCCTGATGCTGCAGACCTTCACCGTTGAGCGTGGTCCGCCCGGACGTTGCGCCGATCAGGAAACCGCGGGCCTGCATGTCACCAGCGGCCCAGGCCAGATCACCAATACGCTGGAAGCCGAACATGGAATAGAACACATAGAACGGGATCATCGGCAGGTTATTGCTGGAATAACTGGTCGCCGCCGCCATCCAGCTCGACATGGCGCCCGCTTCGTTGATCCCCTCTTCCAGGATCTGGCCGGATTTGTCCTCGTGGTAATACATGATCTGATCGGAGTCGACGGGCTCATACAGCTGGCCGACGGATGAGTAGATC
>JASBTO010000214.1 GCA_030148365.1 Kangiellaceae bacterium | reverse complement strand
GCTTCCACCTCGGCGTGGGCCTGCTCTCGGTGAGCGACGGCGAGCGCCTCGAGGTGCGCGCCATTCCCGCGCCCCGGATCGAGCACAGCCACGCGCTCGCGTCGTGGCGGGGCCGGCTGGTGGGCTAACCTCAATGATTCTCTTTTTTGGCCAGGCGGTTTCTATCAGCAGCGTAAACCAGGCTTCGAGCGCCTTGCGCACATAATGCTTGCCGGACCACAGGAAAAGATTTTTGGCGACCTGTTGACTGATAGTGCTGGCTCCCCTCACCCGCTTGCCGGTGCGCGCATCGGCAAGCGCGTCTTCGATGGCCTCGATATCAAAGCCGGTATGCTCGATAAACTTCTGATCCTCGCTGGCAATGACCGCCATGGGTAACCACGGAGACATCTCCTCAAAATCCACCCAGCGCTGATCAATCGCAAAATCTGTCTCACCTGCAAGTTGCGCGTCCAGAGATCTCGCCATCATGAAGGCGCTGGTCGGCGGATTCACCCAGCGCAAAGCCAGTACTGCCAAAATACTCAGCACCAGAGCGCCCAGCAGCAACCAGAACAGGCCCCGGAAAATCCGTTTCAGCCAACCGGTTCGTTGGGTTGCTGCGGGTGCGGTCATCAGGAATGCCGCTCCCGGTTTTCAGCTTTTTGCTGCTGGCCCTTGCGGAGCAAGACATAGACCGCTCCTGTGCCTCCATGGCGCGGTTGGGCACTGTGGAAAGCAAGGATATCGGGAAGCTGCCGCAACCATTTGTTGACGTGACTTTTCAGAATGGCGGGCGTATCCGAGTGACGCCCCTTGCCGTGGGTGATGATCAGTACCCTTGCCTCGCGGCGCAGGCACTCCCTGATAAATCCCCAGACATCCTCACGGGCTTCTGCGACGGTGCGGCGATGCAGGTCCAGACTGGCGTCGACCGGATAATGACCGAGACGCAACTTGCGGAATACACCTTCCTGGACCCCCGGCAACTTGAAACTCAACCAGTCGCCGGGCCGCAGCATCTCGACATGATCCGTGCTGAGAAAGTTGGCATGAGGCCGCAGACTGCCAAGCGCAGCACGACGATGCGCCAACTGCGATTCCGTCGGTGAATTGCGCTCAGACCTCAACACGACCCGGTCCTGTTGCAGGGGTTTGATGCCCCGAAAGGCCTCCATCAAGGGATCATCGTCTTTGTTGCTCATACAGTCAGTTCGGGGCAGCCCGTCAGGCGTCAGCGGCGAGACGTCGTTGCTCAAGAGTTTCCCAGCGTTCGAAAGCGGTTTCAAGTTCCGCTTCCATCTCGCCCAGCTCCTGCTGGCGACGACTGATCAGATCGGCATCCTGCTGATAGAAATCCGGGCTGGCCATTTCATCATGGATGGTCTGGATGCCGGACTCGAGTTGCTCAAGGCGATCAGGAAGCTTGTCCAGCTCCATTTGCTCCTTGTAGGTCAGCTTCAATGCCCGTGCCTGAACTTGCTTTTCCGCAGGCTGATCAGCTTTGGCGGGCTTCGACTGGCGGCCGGCGCCCGGTTTTGGCTTTTGGCGCAGCCAGTCATCATAGCCGCCAATATATTCGGCCACCCGGCCTTCGCCTTCCAGAGCAATCACACTGGTGACGACATTATTGAGAAAGTCGCGGTCATGGCTGACCAGCAACAGAGTGCCCTCAAAGTCCAGCAACAACTCTTCGAGGAGTTCGAGGGTTTCCATATCCAGATCATTCGTCGGCTCGTCCATGACCAACAGGTTGGCGGGCTGGGCAAAAAGCTTGGCCAGCAACAGACGGTTACGCTCGCCGCCCGACAGGGCGGTAATGGGCGCTCTGGCACGCTCCGGCGTAAACAGAAAATCCTGAAGATAGGAGATCACATGACGCGGCTTGCCGCCGATGGTCATCAGATCCTTGCCCCCGGACACGTTATCCTGGGCATTCTGATCTTCCCGGAGCTGGGCGCGATGCTGGTCAAAGTAAGCAACTTCAAGTTTGGTGCCCATCTCAACTTCACCCTTATCCGGCTGCAATTTCCCAAGCAGAAGATTCAGCAAAGTGGTCTTGCCCGAACCATTCGGGCCAATCAGGCCAATCTTGTCGCCGCGCATGATTCGGGTGGAAAAATCCTCAATAATGGTCTTGCCCTGCCAGGCGAAATGAATGTGGCTGGCGGTTACGACTTTTTTGCCGGACTTTTCCGTGTCCTGGGTCTTTAGCCGCGCCTGACCAATCTGCTGGCGCCTGGCCAGCCGGTCCTCGCGCATGGCTTCCAGACGCCGGACACGGCCTTCGTTTCGGGTCCGCCGGGCCTTGATCCCCTGACGGATCCAGACTTCTTCCTGGGCCAGTTTCCGGTCAAATTCCGCCGCCTGCCGGGCCTCCGCTTCCAGGTGCTCGGCTTTGCGTCGCAGATAGTTGTCGTAATCACCGGGCCAACTCAACAGCCGGCCTCTGTCAATTTCAACAATGCGGGTCGCAAGGCTGCGCAGAAACCGTCGATCATGGGTAATAAAGACGAGGCTGCCTGCGAACTGCTTTAAAAATCCTTCCAGCCACTCGATGGCTTCGATATCCAGATGGTTGGTGGGCTCGTCCAGTAACAGGATATCCGGGTCTGAAATCAGTGCGCGCCCGAGCAGCACCCGGCGCTTCATACCTCCGGAAAGGGCTTCAAAATCCGCGTCCCCATCCAGATCCAGCTTGCTGACCAGTTGCTGGATTTTTTGATCCAGGGACCAGCCGTCCTGCGCTTCTATCTGGTGTTGCAACTCACCGAAGCGGGCAAAATCTGCTTCGCTGTGCAGTGCCAGTCCCAGCTGATGATAATCTTCGAGGATCTGGCCAAGATTGCCGGCGCTGTCAGCCAGCACGCCGTAGACGGTACCGGACAGGCCCGGGGGTACTTCCTGGGTAAGCCGTCCGACCCGAATCCCGCTCTGAAAGCGGATTTCCCCATCATCTGGCTGGATTACACCGTCTATCAGCTTCATCAGCGTTGACTTGCCGACGCCATTACGGCCGATCAGGCAGACTCTTTCCCCGGGTTCAATCGTGAAATCGATGCCATTCAGCAATTTCGGCTGGCCGAATCCCAGTTCGACCTGGTGGAGGGTAACAAGCGCCATAGTATTCACGGTGGGGAAAAAACCGGCATTCTAGCCCTATTCGGCATTCCATGACAGGCGTAACCCTGCAATCCCGGTGATTAACCGGAGCCTTGTTGGCCGCAGCGGCAGAACGAAAGCTGCTCCCGTATTGCTCTGCAAACGGGCCTGCAGACCGCCAAAATTTCAGTTGCAACCCTTTCTGGCGGCGGCTATGCTGCCGATATCTGCGTACTCCAGAGACACTTTGCAGACGTTAGCCTGGACTCGGTTTCACCGTTTTGGAAAAACTTCTGTCAATGCCTCCGATAGTCACAGAGACCAGGCCGGATCATTTTTCCGGATAACAAGTTACGTCTACAAAGAGAGTTTTTTGCAATGTCAGATCAACAAAACGGAACCGTCAAGTGGTTCAACGAATCCAAAGGCTATGGCTTTATCGAACGTGAGCAAGGCAGTGATCTTTTCGTTCACTTCCGCTCAATCGTCGGCAGTGGCTTCAAGACCCTGAAAGAAGGACAGCGGGTTTCTTTCGTGGAAGTTGACGGCCAGAAAGGCCCTCAAGCGGACCAGGTCCAGGTAGTAGAGTAGCAATAAAAAAGGCGGATGGAATCCGCCTTTTTTATACCTGCAGCACTCAGTTTTTCTTGATCTTTATGGAGCCGTTCACGGTCTCCAGATCCAGCCTCGCATTACCGGAACCCAGCTTGCCGTTAAGATCACGGCCCACGAATCCCTTGTCGACCTTGAGGCCGAAATCATTGCTGATGCCGCCGTGCACGGTCTCGGCATCGATAGCCACGTCTGCATTTTCTGGTAGCCAGACGATAATCCGGCCATTGACGGTTTCCAGTGACACCCGCTGATCGCCGGCGAGGTTTTTAAACCAGGCTTCGATGGTGCCGTTCACCGTTTCCAGGTCCAGGTCGGCAGAGACATCCCGGACTTCAATGCGGCCATTGACCGTGGAAGA
Organism: Kangiellaceae bacterium; assembly: GCA_030148365.1. Lineage (GTDB taxonomy): Bacteria > Pseudomonadota > Gammaproteobacteria > Enterobacterales > Kangiellaceae > JASBTO01. The sequence continues at coordinate 7,874 of JASBTO010000214.1, read as the reverse complement.
CTCGATGCCCCCTGCCACGCCCCGGATGTCCAGGCTGCCATTGACCGAACTGACGTTATTGAGGCGGGCGTTGGTCGGCACCATCAGAGAAAAGTCGACTGAGCCGTTATTGCCATGGTGCCAGGAGGACTTGCGCTTTTTGTACTCGGTATCAATGCTCAGGCTGTCGCTGTTGGCATCGATGGTGACTTCAACCCGATCCAGCTCTTCCTGGTTGCCACCGGACTTCACGTAGCGAACGGCAACTTCGTTACGATCCCAGGCTTCCACCTTGATATCGCCATTCACATTTTCCACCCGGATCCGCCCATCCGCAGAAAGCGCGTAGGTTTGTTCGAAGTTTTCCTCGACATCCGCGCTCACCGCGACGGCTGTCAGCAGGCTCGCCGCCAACAGGCTGCGGATTCCCGGCTTCATTATCGTTCTGGACATATCTTCAAGCTCCTTACCTGAAATTTGATATGCCAGTTAGACGCGCCGGCAAGCCGATGGGTTTAAATGCCCTAAAACTTCAACTTGTCCTTGAGCTTGTCTTTCAGTTTGTCTTCCAGCTTGTCTTTCTCTTCTTCCAGGCGCTCATCCACTTGCCCCTTTAACAGGGACTCAAAATCAAGCGCGACCTTCGGCTCTGCTACATTGCCTTTGATGCTCAGGGGCAACTTGCCGCCGTCGAGTTGCCCGAATTTCTTCGCCGCCGCGTCCTTTAAAGGTCCTTTGAGAAGCAGGCTCAGGTCAAAATCCAGATCGCCCTCAACAAGATTGGTCAGACCGCTGCCGTTCACGTCAAACAGCGGCGAGATTAGTGCCAGACTCGGCATCCTGATGAGCCCGTCATCAGCAGAAAAACCGGCAGTGAGGTCTGCGAAGGGGGTATTTCCGCTCAGGCCGCTCTTGAGATTGGTCAGCGATTCCGCACTGAGACCGGTTTCAACGATTTTGCCAATATCGATACCTTCAATCGCACCGTCGGCAAATTTTACGTTGCCGGTACCGGACAGGTTTTTCATCAGGGTTTCCGGATTGAGATCCGACACTTTGAGGTCCAGATCCATACTGCCGGTGCCTGACACTATGTCGATGTCCACAAGCTGTTGGAGAGCGTCCTGAACGGCGATGGACGTCAGTGCCGGCTTCAGACGGGCGGTTACCGGATTGTTTCTGGCATCTATCTCGACGGAGCCTCCCAGCTTGCCCTTGAAAATGGTGGCCTGCACCGGCGCTATGGTCAGAAGGCCCCGGTTGCTTTTCAGACTCGCGTCCACCGCTTCAAGAGTAATACCACTGACAATGATGCGATCTGCTTTGAGCTTGCCATTCAGGTCGTTATCCCTCAACCAGGCAAAATCATCGCCTGCGGAAGCAGGCGGTGTACCTTCTGCGGATTTGTCGGCTGATTCCGCCGGCAATAACCGGTCCAGATCCAGGGTCCCGGCGCTCGCGTCAAAGCGAATGTTGTTACGGGCACCCAGCACGATATCTGCGTTGGCATCAAGACTGGTGTCGTCAAGGCTGACTTTGCCCTGCTCGAAATTAATGCGAGTGTCATCGGCGAGGGCGATTCGGCCGTTTCCTGTCAGGGTAATGACCGATGGCAAGCCCGGGTCGCCGGGCTCAAAACGGAGATCCATGCCGGGTAATCTGATTTCCGAGAAGTCTGCATTGGCCTCAAGCTCGCCAGTGGCGGTCAGACTGCCGCCCTCGCCGTTATCCAGCTCCGCAATCAGTTCATAGGGGATCGGCGTATCGAACCGGAAAGGAGCCAGGCTGAAAACCTCGATGAACAAGCTGGATTTGGCGTCGGTTCGGGCGTCAACCTGGTTGAGGCGGATATTGCGGAGTTCAATCGCCCCGATCGCGAGTTCCAGAGACGACTGCTTGTCCTCCGTCGACGGGTCGGAGGGTTTGCCGGCAGTCTCCTTCATGACCGCGTCCAGGTTGCTACGCCCGTCGCGGTCGGTTTCCAGATTCACTTCCATGTCTTGCAACCTGAGCGCGCCGGTTTCTACCCGCCCGGACAACAATGGTAACAATTTGACGCTGGCCTCGACGCTCCCCACGGTCGCGAGCGTCGGTGCGGAAAACCCGGGAGGATTCGCTACCTCGATATTGCCACTCGAGATTGACAACCAGGGGAAAAACGACCAGCTGATATCGTCCTTGATGGTCACTTCCAGGCCCGTGTAATCCTTGAGCTTTTCGCCGACTAACCCTTTGTATTCATTAGGATTAAAGAAGATCGCCACAGCCACGAAAAGTGCCGCCAACAGCACCACTAGGACCGCCAGGCCACCGAGTATCCATTTCACTGCCGCATTCATCTGCATGTTTCCTTTCAATTTGAGGCCCAATAATTTTTAGAGAGAACCCGGGACCGGAGGTTCGTCCCAATACGCCAAGCCTTTAATTTGGCTGGGTTTTATCGGGAACTTACATAACAATTTGGTGAATATTTCCCTATTTCTGAACTTTTGTATTGGATAGCATCTAATTAGTCAATCCGGTTGCATGGAGATGTGTTCAGCCTGGATCTGTCAATTAGCGTGATCTTGAGTATGTTTATTGCAGTACCCCGTGGTTCAGAGGCCCTCTCTCCCCCTGATAAGCGAAGCAGCTTAACTCTGAATCACCTTAAGCCAACTTGCAAAAGTTGGCTTTTTTTTTACCCGCAATTCAGTGAGTGAGCCGCGCCAACTCGCGCCGGTAGAGGCTTGCCATTGAATCATCATAAGCCACCAGCAGGACCCTGCTGATTTGGCCAAGGTGCCTTAACTCATCGGCAATGGTTGTGACCGCCACCCGGCTGGCCGGGCCCTGGGGATAGCCGTAGACGCCGCAGCTGATAGCGGGAAAGGCGATTGATGAGTGGCCGGCGTCAACAGCCAGTTGCAGACTGTTGCGATAGCAGGCGGCCAGCAAGTCCGCCTCCCGGTTATCACCGCCCTGCCAGACAGGCCCCACCGTGTGGATAACCGCTTTGGCGGGCAACTCGTAAGCGCCGGTAATTTTGGCCTGCCCGGTCGGACAGCCGCCCAGGCCCTCGCATTCTGTCAGCAGGCCGTGCCCCGCGGCCCGATGAATCGCGCCGTCCACGCCACCGCCACCAAGCAGGCTGTTGTTGGCGGCGTTGACGATGACGTCAACCGTCATTTTCGTGATATCCCCGGTGACGACCTCAATACGCTCGACTGCCGCGCCGTAATTGTCCATGTTCAGGCTCCCTGATCGAGCTTCGCCCAGCTGTCCCTGAGGCTCACAGACCGGTTAAAAACCAGATGACCCGGCTTGCAGTCATGGCGATCCGCGCAGAAATAGCCTTCGCGCTCGAACTGGAATTGCTGCTCTGGCTGGACTTCACCCAGGCTGGCCTCGACCCGGCAGTTATCAAGAATCCGCAACGATTCCGGATTGATAGCCTCGTGGAAGTCCGACAGACTACCCGGATTGGATTCCTTGAACAGGCGATCATAAAGGCGCACTTGTGCCGGCAACGAATGGCTCGCCGAGACCCAGTGAATGACGCCGCGCACCTTGCGGCCTTCCGGATTGACGCCCAGGGTTTCCGGATCATAGCTACAGCGAAGCTCGGTGATATTACCCTCGTCATCCTTGATGGCCTGCAGGCACTTGATGACATAGCCGTTGCGCAGTCGCACTTCGCCCTCCAGGACCATGCGTTTGAATTTCTTGTTGGCGGACTCGCGGAAATCGGCACGATCGATATAGATTTCCCGGGTCATGGGCAACTCCCGGGTGCCGAGATCGGTTTTCGGATGACGAGGCGCCTCAAGCATCTCGACCTTGCCTTCCGGATAGTTTTCGATCACCACCTTGACGGGGTCCAGTACCGCCATCGCCCTCGGGGCGTGGGCGTCGAGGTCCTGGCGCACGCAATCTTCCAGAATGGACATGTCGGTGACCGTATTTTTCTTGGTCACACCGATCAGATCGCAGAATCGGCGGATCGCCCGCGGCGTAAATCCGCGCCGGCGGATCCCGGTCAATGTCGGCATGCGGGGGTCGTCCCAGCCGGATACCAGCCCTTCTGTGACCAGCTGGCTGAGCTTGCGTTTGCTGGTGATTGTGTAGGCGAGACTCAGGCGCGCAAACTCGATTTGCTGCGGATGACAGTCAATGGTGATGTTATCCAGAAACCAGTTATAGAGTGGCCGATGGTCTTCGAATTCCAGGGTACAGAGGGAATGGGTAATGCCCTCGAGCGCATCGGAAATGCCGTGGGTGAAATCGTACATCGGGTAAATCACCCAGGCGTCTTTGGTGCGGATATGGTGTTGACGCCGGATTCGGTAAATCACCGGATCGCGCATATTCAGATTCGAGGATGCCATGTCGATTCGCGCACGCAGCACCATGCTGCCATCCTCAAACTCTCCGGCCCGCATGCGGCGGAACAAATCCAGGTTTTCCGCGACCGGTCGATCCCGGTAAGGGCTGTCGGTACCCGGCTCGGTCAGGGTGCCACGGGAAGCGCGCATGGCGTCCGCATCCTGCTCGTCAACATAGGCCAGACCCTTTTCAATGAGCTCTTCGGCGAACTTGTAAAGCTGCTCGAAGTAATCCGAGGCGTGGTAAGGCGTGTTGTGCCACTCAAAGCCCAGCCAACGCAAGTCTTCCTCGATGGCCCGGGAAAATTCCTCGCTCTCCTTTGCCGGATTGGTATCGTCGAACCGGAGATTACAAAGCCCCTGATAATCCCGGGCGATGCCGAAGTTCAGGCAGATCGCCTTGGCATGACCGATATGGAGATAACCGTTAGGTTCCGGCGGGAAGCGGGTGTGCACCCGGCCGCCATTTTTCCCGTGCTTGAGATCTTCGTTGATGATGTTGCGGATAAAGTTGGTCGCTACCGCTTTTACCGGTTCGCTCATGGAGGCCTGTATTCCTGGTTACGGGGAAAGACTGAATCGCGCGCCATTGTACCCGATCTCCTGCCGTTTGACAGTCCGTGATGCGCAGGCCCCCCGACGTTTCAGGAGTCCGGCGACCCGCTATCCGGCGTGGCCGCCAGGTTGTCCGTCACCGCCTGGGCGATGGTTTCCCCGAGTTGTACCAGCAAGGCAGATTCAGCCCGAACCAGATCGCCGGTCTGGGTCCCGGATACCGGCATTTCCAGACGGGTTTCCCGGGCGACCAGCAAACTGCCGGAGGCTTCATCGAACAGCCACCAACCCGCCAACAGCCGGGCTGAACCGCCCGGCTTGCCATCCAGCCGTTCCAGGTCCACCTGCAACCGGTAATCGACGCCCGCACTCTTGCGCCACGGGTACTTGAGGATCAGCTCCGTATCCAGCGACTCCGAAAGCGTTGTCCGCAGGATCCGGCCCGCACTGGCGCGAAAACCCGATGCCCAGCGCTGACTGTCACTGAACCGGATACGGCCGTCATTCTCGCGGATGGCTATCTGGGGCCGGTCCAGGTAATCAGCGATGTCCAGCCGCTCAAGCCCCAACACCAGACGGTTGGATTTTTCAGAGGTGCCCGCCGGCTTGTCCTCCGGGCCGGTCAGCAAGTAGTACCGGGGTTCGGGAGAACGGTTCGCGCAGGCCGAAATGGCCAGCATCGACACCGCGGCCAGCACTACCAGCCAGATCGGCCTGTGATAATGAGAGATAACGCGTGATCTCATGGTTTCTCCTCCAGACAGTCGACCCACCGGATCAGTCATTGATGGCCTCACCCTGGCCGCCCTTGCCGTAAATCAGCGCTTCAGGATGACGCTCCAGGTAATCCGCCAACAAGCGCAGGGATCGTGCCGCACGGCTTAGCTCCAGCAGGGTACCGCTGAGTTGGTGTTCCAGTTCCGATTCTTCTCCGAGGGTGGCTTCCAGGCTTTTCAGGGTATCGGTGGCGGTGGACAGGGTCGTTTCCAGACCGGTCACCGCATTCTGCACCGAAGCGACCAGCGGGCCGGCCTGCTGATTCAGTGTCGCGCCGAGCGCCCGGTATTCCCGGAGACTGGCGGTCAGCTCCGTGCTGATTCCCGGCAACTGCTGCCGGACATCGCTGGCCAACGACTGATATTCGCCGAGTGCCCCATCCAGTCGCACAAGAATATTGGCGACCTTTTCGGAATTGATAATCCGATCCAGATCCTCGACCAGCTTGAGCAGGGAGGTGGCAATATCCTCCAGTGGCAACTCCTCCAGTTTCCTGGCGATCTGGCTGACCGTCGAAGGCGCGGTCGGCAACTCTTTTTTCTTGTTGAGAATGCCGGCGTATTTGGCGGGAATATCGGGAAAGAAATCAAAGGCAATGATCAGCTTGCCGGTGATCAGCGACTGGGTCTGCAATTGGGCGCGCAATCCATTGTTGACCATGGTGTAAACATATTCATCGGTGGTAATTGCGCCGTCCCCCAGATTCCTGAAGGAGTCCATGTAGACTTCGATATACACCGGCGTATATACCTGGGCATTGTCAAAATCATTGACGATTTCAATTTCCGTTACCTTGCCGATCCTGACGCCCCGAAACACGACGTTGGCCCCCACATCCAGGCCACTGACCGAATCTTCAAAAAACAGCACCCAGTCTTCGGACTCCTTGCCGATATTTATTTTTGTGAACAGGAAAATTGCCACGACGATCAGCACCAGCCCGCCCAGAATAAAACCGCCAATGGCGGTCGCCTGCTTGTCTGATTTCATACAGCCACCTTGTCCTGTCCCCTCGTCAGAAAATCCCGGACCACAGGGTGGTCGCACTCGGCCAGCAACGTTTTCGGATCGCCCCGGGCGATTTGCGTGCGCGCTTCGGTATCCAGAAATACCGAGTTATTGCCAATCGCAAAAATACTGGCCAACTCGTGGGTTACCACTACAATGGTACATCCCAGACTATCTCGCAACTCCAGAATCAAATCGTCGAGCAGGCGGGCGCTGATCGGATCCAGACCCGCCGACGGCTCATCAAAGAAAAGTATTTCCGGATCCAGTGACAAGGCTCTTGCCAGCGCGGCTCTCTTTCTCATGCCGCCACTGATTTCCGAAGGATAAAAATGTTCAAACCCCTTGAGGCCAACCAGGGACAATTTTACCGCCGCCAGATCAGCAATTTCTTCGGGCTCCAAATCGGTAAACTCGCCGAGCGGCAAGGCGATATTTTCAGCCAGTGTCATGGAGCTCCAGAGGGCGCCACTTTGATACAGCACGCCAAATCGTCTCATCATGCTGATGCGGTTTTTCTGATCGGTGCCCCAGAAGCTGGTGTCTCCATAAAGTACCTCGCCACTGGCCGGGGACTTCAACCCGATCATATGACGCAACAGAGTACTTTTACCGCAGCCGCTGCCCCCCATAATGATAAAAATGTCGCCCCGGTTGATATCGAAATGAAGACCCCGTTGCACAACAAAATCTCCATAGGCCATGGTCAGGTTCCTGATCCGGATCACTGCCTGATTATCTGTCGTCATGGGCTAGATCCCCAACACCGATGTCAGAATGGCAAACAGGCCATCAATGACCACAATCATCACTACGCCCGACACCACGGCCCGGGTCGCGGCGATCCCGACAGCAGCCGCACTGCGGCCGGAGTGCAGGCCTTGCATACAGCCCGTTACCGCAATGACGATCCCGAACAGCAGGCTCTTGCCCAGCCCGAGCAGGATATCCGTCAGGTCAATCGCACTGACCAGTTCTGCCCAGAATTCACTGAGACTCAATCCCATCGCACCGACGGCAATCAGGGCGCCGCCGGCGATGCCGACGGCATCGGCGAAAATGCAAAGCAGCGGCATCATCAGAATCAGCGCCATCATCCGGGGCAGTACCAGAAAATCCATGGCGGATATTCCGAAGGTCCGGTAGGCATCGATTTCCTCATTGACCTGCATGGTGCCAATTTGCGCCGCA
>JASBTO010000213.1 GCA_030148365.1 Kangiellaceae bacterium | reverse complement strand
CTGGCGGAGCGGACGGGACTCGAACCCGCGACCACCGGCGTGACAGGCCGGTATTCTAACCAACTGAACTACCGCTCCTTGTACTGCTCATCCTTGTTCACCTGACTTGATTAAAAGCGGCAGGAGAAAAAAGATGGTGGGCGCTGCAGGGCTCGAACCTGCGACCCTCGCCTTGTAAGGGCGATGCTCTCCCAACTGAGCTAAGCGCCCGCGAAAAAGGCGGATTAGTTTACCGCGTCTTTCAGGGCTTTACCAGCTTTGAAACCGGGGATTTTAGCCGCTTTAATCTGGATGGTTTCACCGGTTTGCGGGTTACGTCCGGCACGTGCTGCACGCTCTTTTACGGAAAAAGTTCCGAAGCCAACGAGAGAAACCTGCTCGCCCTGCTTCAGGGAATCGGTCACGGCACCCAGCATGGCGTCGAGGGCACGAGTTGCAGATGCTTTGGAGATGTCGGCACCTGTCGCAATAGCGTCAATAAGTTCGGATTTGTTCACTAAAATTTCCCCTTTGGTAATTAATTGAAATGCCTTTGTTGAATTGCAGCCCTTGTTATCTTTGTCGGCGCTACAGTCACAAAGGCGAACTTTATAGCAACTCGGGAAAAGCCCTGTCAAGGTAATTCCTGTATTGACGGGCTTTACAGCCTGAATCGAACAAAAAACACACAAAAATCGTCCGACCCCGGATCAGGGCCGGACGTGATTGAAATTACTGGTAATTCAGTGTGCGGGAATTCCGGTCTTGCCGGTTTTGCCCCCGGACTTGATGGCCGCGTCTCCGGAGTCGGTCCCGGCAAGTGGCTGCGGCTGCTCGGTCAGTGCATGCTCCAGCACTTCCTCCACCCAACGGACCGCATAGATATCCAGGGACTTCTTGATATTCTGGGGTATTTCTTCGAGATCCCGTTCATTGTCTTTGGGAATGATCACGGTCTTGATACCGCCACGGTGCGCGGCCAGCAACTTTTCCTTCAGACCGCCAATCGGCAGGACTTCGCCCCTCAAGGTGATCTCCCCGGTCATGGCAACATCAGAGCGCACCGGAATACGGGTCAGCGCCGAGATCAACGCCGTACACATGCCTATGCCCGCGCTGGGGCCATCTTTGGGCGTCGCGCCTTCAGGCACGTGCACATGAATGTCGCGCTTCTCGTGGAAGTCGTCGGCAATACCAAGATGGACTGAGCGACTGCGCACCACGGTCATGGCCGCCTTGATGGACTCCTGCATGACGTCGCCAAGCTGTCCGGTAAAAGTAGTCTTGCCCTTGCCGGAAATGGCCGCGGCTTCAATCGTGAGCAACTCACCACCCACAGATGTCCAGGCGAGGCCGGTGACCTGACCGATGCGGTTGTCCTCGCTCGCCTTGCCGAAATCATGCTTCTGCACGCCCAGATACTTGTCCAGGTTGCGCTGGGTAATCTGCACGGTCTTGGCGTCCTTCTTGGCCAGCAACTGGCGCTTGACGGCCTTGCGGCAGATTTTGGAGATTTCCCGTTCAAGATTACGGACTCCGGCTTCCCGGGTGTAATAGCGGATGATCCCCTGTACGGCCGAGTCGGTGATCTTCAGTTCGGCGTCTTCCAGTCCCGCATTTTTCATCTGCTTGGGGATCAGGTAGCGCTTGGCGATCTGCATCTTCTCGTCTTCGGTGTAGCCCGGCAGGCGAATGACTTCCATCCGGTCCAGCAACGGCGCCGGAATGTCCAGCGAGTTGGCCGTGGCAATAAACATTACTTCGGAGAGATCATAGTCAACTTCCAGGTAATGGTCGTTAAAAGTGTGGTTCTGCTCCGGATCCAGCACTTCCAGCAAGGCCGAGGAAGGATCGCCGCGCATGTCCTGGGACATCTTGTCGATCTCGTCAAGCAGGAACAGCGGGTTCTTGACCTTGACCTTGGAGATGTTCTGCATGATTTTGCCGGGCATGGAACCGATATAGGTACGCCGGTGACCGCGGATCTCGGCTTCGTCGCGAACACCGCCAAGGGCCATCCGCAGGTACTTGCGGCCGGTGGCTCTGGCGATTGACTGGCCGAGGCTGGTCTTGCCCACCCCGGGCGGGCCCACGAGGCAGAGTACTGGCCCCTTGAGCTTCTTGACCCGTTTCTGTACCGCCAGATACTCGACGATACGTTCCTTGACCTTTTCCAGGCCATAGTGATCTTCTTCCAGCACGTCTTCCGCTTCGGCCAGATCCAGCTTAACCTTGGTGCGTTTCTTCCAGGGCACCGACAGCATCCAGTCGATATAGCCCCGCACCACGGTCGCTTCCGCCGACATGGGCGACATCATTTTCAGTTTTTTCAGTTCGGCCAGGGTCTTGTCCTTGGCATCGGCCGGCATACCGGCGGCTTCGATCTTCCTGGTCAGTTCTTCGAGTTCGTTGACGCCATCCTCGGTATCGCCCAGCTCCTTCTGGATGGCCTTCATCTGCTCGTTCAGATAATACTCGCGCTGGCTTTTTTCCATCTGCCGCTTGACCCGGCCGCGAATGCGTTTCTCAACCTGCAACAGGTCCATCTCCGCTTCCATGACCACCATCAAGTGCTCCAGTCGCTCGGCGACCGGGGCCATTTCCAGGATGTTCTGCTTGTCTTCGATTTTCAGGGACAGGTGCGCAGCCATACTGTCGGCAAGACGGCTCGGATCTTCAATGCCGGACAGGGAGGTCAGAATTTCGGCAGGTACTTTCTTGTTCAGTTTGACGTACTTGTCAAACAGGGACAGGGCCGCCCGGCCCATGGATTCCTCTTCCGTCTCGTTTTCTGACTCGCTCTCAATGAGCTCGGCCTGGGCCAGCAACATTTCGTCGGTATCGACATATTCTTTGACTTTCGCCCGCTGTCCGCCTTCCACGAGCAACTTCACGTTGCCGTCGGGCAGCTTCAGTAATTGCAGGATGGTTGCAACACAGCCGGTGCTGTAGATCTGGTCAACGCCCGGCACATCCTCCGAGGCCTCTTTCTGGGCCACGAGCAGCACCTGCTTGTCGGCTTTGGTCGCCGCTTCGAGCGCCTTGATGGACTTCTCTCGTCCAACAAACAGGGGAATGACCATGTGGGGGAACACCACAACGTCGCGCAAGGGTAATACCGGGATCTCAATCATCAAAAGTCACTGCCTCGGCTATTTCGGTACTCGGGTACCGGTTAATTCTCTGGGCCTGGTGACAATATGAGGCCACTGGGCCGGGATTCAATAGGCAAAATCGAAAAGCGGGAGTCATTCGCTCCCGCTTTCTGCCTTCCTAGCTGTCCGCCGCTGCCTTGGGCGGTTTCTCGATATTCGAGTCCCCGTCATAAATCAACAGGGGTTCGGACTCACCCTTGACCACCGTCGCATCGATAACCACTCTCGATACATCCTTCAGAGACGGCAACTGGTACATGGTGTCCAGCAGGATGTTTTCGAGGATGGAACGCAGACCGCGGGCACCGGTGCGGCGCTCCATGGCCTTGCCGGCAACTGCCCGGAGAGCTTCCTCGCGAAACTCGAGGGTCACGCCTTCCATCTCGAACAGCTTGCAGTACTGCTTGGTCAATGCATTCTTCGGCTCCTTGAGGATCTGGATCAGCGAATCTTCATCCAGCTCTTCCAGAGTCGCCAGGATCGGCAATCGGCCAATAAATTCGGGGATCAGCCCGAACTTCACCAGATCATCAGGTTCGACATCCAGCAGCGCCTCACCGATGTTGTTGTTTTCCGCCTTGCCCCGGACCACGGCCCCGAATCCGATTCCGCTCTTTTCAGACCGATCCCGGATGATGCGCTCGAGCCCCGCAAAGGCACCGCCACAGATAAAC
>JASBTO010000209.1 GCA_030148365.1 Kangiellaceae bacterium | reverse complement strand
TGGCCGACCCTCGACCTATGCATCGATTATTTCCACGATCCAGGATCGGGGCTACGTGCGCATCGAGAACAAGCGTTTTTACGCCGAGAAGATGGGTGAAATTGTTACCGACCGGCTGGTCGAGTCCTTCAGCGATCTTCTCGACTATGGTTTTACCGCGAGTATGGAAGAGCGTCTGGACGCCATCGCGCAAGGCAAGAAGAACTGGAAAAAAACCCTCGACGAATTTTTCGGCGATTTCTCCGGCAAACTCAAGAAAGCCGAGGAAGAAGAAGATGAAGGCGGCATGCGTCGCAACCAGGCGGTCGAGACCAGTATCGAGTGCGATCTTTGCCACAAGCACAATATGGCCATCCGCAATGCCGGCACCGGCGTTTTCCTCGGTTGCACCGGTTTCTCCCTGCCACCGAAAGAGCGTTGCAAGAACACCAAAAATCTGGTGCCCGGCGACGAGTTTGTCGGCGCCGACGAAGAAGCCGAGGCCCGTCAGCTACACGACCGGAAACGCTGCAGCATCTGTGATGCGGCGATGGATTCCTATTTGCTGGATACCAGCACAAAACTCTATATCTGCGGCAACAATCCCGACTGCCCCGGTTACGAGATCGAAAAGGGCGAATTTGTGCTCAAGGGCTATGAAGGTCCGACCCTCGAGTGCGATAAATGCGGCGCGGAAATGCAGCTCAAAACCGGTCGTTTCGGCAAGTATTTCGGTTGCACTAACGACGATTGCAAGAACACCCGGAAGCTGCTGAAAAGCGGTCAACCGGCGCCGCCCAAGGCCGATCCCATTCCGATGCCGGATCTGCAGTGCCAGAAAGTCGATGATCACTACGTCTTGCGCGATGGCGCATCGGGCATTTTTCTCGCGGCCAGCCAGTTCCCGAAAAATCGTGAAACCCGGGCGCCCTATGTGGACGAGATCCTGATGGTCAAGGACCAGCTCGATCCCAAGTTCGGTTATCTGACCGAAGCGCCGGTCAAGGACCCGGACGGGAATCGTACCCAGGTCCGGTTTAGCCGCAAGACCAAACAACAATACATCACCAGCGAAAAGCCCGACGGCAAGGCCAGTGGCTGGTCGGCATTCTACCAAGACGGCAAGTGGGTACCGGGTCCCGGCAAAAGTAAATCCAAAGCCAAGTCCAAAGCATGAGTTCAGCGCTGGCATAACCGGCGTCTCAGGGGGAGTTAAAACAAGCGATGACCGGAATCTATGAGTTCGCACGCAACCTGCTTTTCCGCCTTGACCCGGAGACCTCGCACGACTGGTCCCTCGGTTTTCTCAAAGGCCTGGCTTACACACCACTGATTCATTTGTTGCGCGGAAAAAGAGTTTCCGATCCGCTCAAAGTCATGGGCATTGAGTTTCCGAACCGCGTCGGTCTGGCCGCGGGCCTGGATAAAAACGGCGATTACATCAATGCCATGGCGGCCCTCGGTTTCGGTTTTGTCGAAATCGGCACCGTGACCCCCAGGCCTCAGCCCGGCAACCCCCAACCCCGCCTGTTCCGGCTACCGGAAGCGGAAGCGATTATCAATCGCATGGGCTTCAACAATCTGGGCGTCGAGCATCTGATAGAGCAGGTCAAGCGCGCCGAATTCAAGGGTGTACTCGGCATCAACATCGGCAAGAATTTTGATACGCCGGTGGAAAATGCCATTGACGACTACTTGTACTGCATGGAAGAAGTTTTTGATTTTGCCAGCTACATCACCGTCAATATCTCTTCTCCGAACACCCCCGGCCTCCGGGAGTTACAGTTCGGCGAGCATTTGCATCAGTTGCTTGCGACGCTGAAAACCCGTCAGGAAGAACTCGCGGAAAGCCACGGACACTACGTGCCCCTGGCGGTAAAGATTGCGCCGGATCTTTCGGACGAGGAAATCCGCGAACTGGCCGCGGCCTTTTTGGAACACCGGATAGATGGCGTCATTGCCACCAACACGACTTCCGATCGGGACCAGGTCGAAGGCATGCCCCACGGGGAAGAGCAGGGCGGTCTGAGCGGCAAGCCGGTGTTCGAGAAAAGTACCCGCGTGCTTGCGCAACTGGTTGAGGCTCTGGGTGGGGCCATCCCCGTCATCGGCGTTGGCGGCATTGCCAGTGCGGAGGATGCCCGTGCAAAAATTGCGGCCGGTGCAGCCCTCGTGCAAATTTACAGTGGTTTTATTTATCAGGGACCGGCCCTGATCAGTGACTGTGCCAACGCGCTGAAAGCCGTATCACCGGCGCCTGCGCAGCAAAAGGACACCAGTGCCGGCTAACGCCGTGGCTGAATTCCCCGATTACTTTTCCGAGCAAAGTGCCGGATACGCCCGTTTCCGGCCCGTTTATCCCGACTCCCTGTTTGACTATCTGCAAACCATCGCGCCCGGACGCCGCCACGTATGGGATTGTGGCTGTGGCAATGGCCAGGCCAGTCAGGCCCTGACCAGTTATTTTGACCAGGTGCTGGCGACTGACGCCAGCACCCGGCAACTGGCCCGGGCACCGGCTCGCGGGCCCGACATCCGACCGGGAGTTGCCCGGCTCGCCTGTCTGGCGGAGGCGGCACCTTTTGCCGAGGACAGCTTTGATCTGGTCACCGTTGCCCAGGCGCTGCACTGGTTCCGTTTGGACAGTTTTTACCGGGAGCTTGAGCGGGTCATCCGGCCCGAAGGCGTTTTTGCCGCCTGGTGTTACGGGCTGATTGAGATCAGCCCGGCGGTCGATGCTGTCATTCGTTATCTCTACCGGGACCTGCTCGGCGAGTACTGGCCTCCGGAGCGCCGTCACGTGGACACGGCCTATCAGGAACTGCCCATGCCCTTCGGGAACCGGGAAGCCAGAAGCTTCACCCTGAAGCAGCGCTGGACCCTGACGGAATTGCTTGGCTATCTGGAGACCTGGTCCGCGGCGAGACAGTATGAGGCGGCGGTTGGCGACAATTCCGTTGTCCGGGTCGGCAAGGCATTGCAGCAGGCGTGGGGGAACCCGCAAACCCGCCGGGCCATCCACTGGCCGATAACCCTTGTCGTCAGCCGGCGTCCCTGACCGGTACCGGCCGTGGCGCGATAAAGTCTGAAGTGACCGGCAGTTAGCCGTTATAATACGGGCAATTTTCGCAGCAACAGTTTCCCCACCATGAAGTTTTTTGCAACCTGCGCCAAAGGCCTCGAATACCTGCTGGTCGATGAACTCAGGGCGCTCGGCGCCGAAGAGGCCCATGAGGCCCTGTCCGGCGTTTATTTCAGCGGCGAGTTGGAGCATGGCTACCGGGCCTGCCTGTGGTCCCGCCTGGCCAACCGCATCCTCGTGCGCGTGGGAGACTTTCCCTGTCAGGACGCGGACGCGCTGTATGAAGGGGTGAAGGCCATTGACTGGTCAGAACATTTCTCGCCGAAAGACACTTTCGCCATTACCTTCAGTGCACGGCAAAACCCGAATTTTCGCGACAACCGTTTCGGTGCGCTCAAGTCAAAAGACGCCCTGTGTGACCAGATGCGAACCCGTTACGGCAAGCGTCCCGATGTCGATGCCGCCGATCCGGATCTCCGCGTCCATGTGGTGGTGCGCGCCGACACGGCCGAAGCCAGTCTGGAGTTAACCGACAGTAGTCTGCATCAACGGGGTTATCGTACTGCCGCCGGGGAAGCCCCGCTCCGGGAAACCCTGGCGGCTGCGATCCTCTATCGGGCCGGCTGGCCGGCGTTGGCGGCGGAAGGTGCAGCCCTGCTGGATCCCATGTGCGGCTCCGGGACC
>JASBTO010000184.1 GCA_030148365.1 Kangiellaceae bacterium | reverse complement strand
TTTTCAGTACCAGACTGTTCTGTTCGATATACTCCCTCGGCGGCAGCCGCAGCAGCGCAGTGCTGGCGGCGACCAGCAATATACCGCGCTCCATACGCGGAACCTGATAGAGGGCGGCCAGGCGCTGGGAAATAATATCCTGGTGAGGGGAGAAATTATCGTAGGGCAGGGTTTCCCAGTCGGGCAGTACCTGCACCGGCAGGGAATTATCCGGGCCGAGGAAATAACGAATTTCCTGTTCCAGTTGCCAGAGGCTGGCAACGTCCGCCGTGACCAGGACCAGCGGCCTTGTTTCCGTCTGCATCAACTCCGCAATTGCCAGCGCCCGGGCCGAGGCCGGCAGACCATGCCAGTAATTGCGAAAACCGGGCTGTTGCCGGATAGCGGGCAGATTCAGAACTTTCGAAGACATGCGGGGGAGCGGACTCGCCTTGACGAAAAGCGGGCATTATAACGATTCGGACCGGCTTTGTGGCGAATTCGCGCAGTGAATTTCACCGGTGGACGGCACCGCCAATCCGGTTGGCGGCATGACAGTCACTGAGTTAAAGTGAAGGCCTGACAGGGCCACTCCGGGCCCCCGAAAAGGATCATTCAAGCATGCTGACAAGCTTTCCCAATGCCGACAATTTCAAGGTCGCCTCGGAGCTCTTTATCGCCACCTGGAAAGTGTGGTTCAAACGTTTCGGGCGCGAGCCCGATATCTGGCGGCACGGGAAAATGCCGCTTGGCGAGAGCCAGCAGACACTGGCCAGGCTGGTCGCGGACGGTGATCGCTTCTCCCTTGAAGTAATGTCCCGCATGCTGGTGCCCTGGGCCTACCGGGATCAAGGCCAGCTCGACGAAGGCCTGCACGAGCAACTCCGCGCCCTGATCAGCCATACCCACATTGATGACGAAGACGGTCAGTCCGTCGCGGCCGCAGCACTT
Source organism: Kangiellaceae bacterium (assembly GCA_030148365.1). GTDB lineage: Bacteria > Pseudomonadota > Gammaproteobacteria > Enterobacterales > Kangiellaceae > JASBTO01. Next base: position 9,528 of record JASBTO010000184.1, on the reverse strand, counting down.
ACCGAAGAGGCGCTCGACGAATGGGATGCACTGACCTTCGTTACCCAGGACCAATACCTGAGTTATGCCGAGGCGCGGATCCAGGCGGACATCGAGTCGCCGAGTGACGAGGACTGTATTCTTGATGACCGGGGCGTTGTGCTGATTGGCGAAGATACCTATCCGCCCATAGTCCCGGCCCCGGACGCCCCGGACGCCGAGTTCGTACGGGCGCTGGTGCGCTGGATTGATGATGCGCCTTATCAGCCGATGTATTGCCGGGAAGCCGCCGGTGAAGCGGTGGCGGGCTGGCATGATCGGATGCTGGCGTTTTTCTGGCCAAAGCCGCGGATTGGTTTGCCCCTCTATCATGCCAGTCTGGATCCGCTGCTTTACCGGGCCAATGAATTGGCGCGAACCCTTGATGCCGGCGGCAGTTGGGATAGTCAGTGGCGGGATATGGCGGTAAAAACCGCGCAGGAAATCTTCCAGGTGGCGGGGCTGCCGCAACGGCAGGTGACGCTTGACAATGTGGAAGCCGTGATGCGCGCTGCGCTGACCGCCGATCCTGACGCCCGGGCCAAGATGAACAGTGGCTGGACCTATCTGGCCTCACTTTGCACCGCCCATCTGGAAGGGCAGCCGGGCCGCGTGCCGATGATCAGCTGGAACAGCCGCAGTTCGGCTTCGGTCTTGTCGCGCCTCGATTTTCTGCTGACCGAGGCGGGCGTCACGGAACTCGGTGACAGGTTCCCGGATTTGGGCAGCATTCCCGGCGCCGGCGGTACCCGTCCCCGGGAGTTCAGCCTCGACTGGCCGACGGGCTACCGGAGCTGGCGCAGTCAGGTCGCCGCCAGCCATCTGGCGTTGGCCATCTGCGACATTCTCAATAACGAAAGAAAGCCGAACGGAGAACGTCGTTACCGGTCAATGCCGATGGTGCAGGGGAGCAAAGGCCCCTGGACTGTTCGTGGCGTACAACTGGTCCTGTTCGGTGATGGATATTGATGCGCCGGACCAAAACTTTGCATTGTTTCCGTCATCTAGGCAATGAATGTCTTCGCCACGCAACCCTGTCTCCGGGGACCGGTCTAACGCTACACTGGCTGGATCCCGGAGAAGTCATTAACCCCGCCGGTTTGTTGCGGAGCAGACGCTGTCAGCCGGGGTTCCTGTCAGGGCTTGTCCCATTACCTGTTTAAGGAGAAACAGTATGAGAAAGATATATTTTGTAATCGGGTTATTGATTGTCGCGGCCATGCTGGCCGCCTGCGGCACTTCGAAAACTACCAAGGGCGCTGTCGTTGGCGGCGCAGCTGGGGGAGTAATTGGTAATCAGGTCGGTGATGGCAGCAGAAATGCGACCGTGGCCGGTACCATTCTCGGCGCCCTGATTGGGGGCGGCATCGGCCGCTCCATGGACAACCGGGATCGGGAGCAGGCCGCTCTGGCTCTGGAAAACCGCCAGACCGGCCAGGCATCTACCTGGACCAACCCGGATACCGGCACCGAATATACCTTCGTGCCGACCCGGACCTACCATGCCGATGAACGTCCCTGCCGCGAATATACCATGGATGCTGTAGTGGACGGGCGCGTGGAACAGGTTCGAGGTACCGCTTGCCGACGCTCTGACGGTACCTGGGAAATCGTCAACCAGTCCGGCCTGTAATCAAGAGAGATCGGGCAGCCCGTTGGCTGTCCGGTTTTCCGCAACACGCCGGGTCGGTTGCCGGGACCGGAACCCCACAGTTTTGCCGGCGTTTGCTTCAACTGCGCTTCGCTGTTCTGGCCGGAACCCGCTGGTCAAAGCTTTTCAAATCGAGCATAATCCGGCCCTTTCACTGGCCAATTGCGAGCGCCTGATTGCAAGATCTCATCAACAATCTGACTCCCGAGGCGGTAGAAGCCCTGAGCCTGGCGGTCGAGACCGGCAAGTGGGCAGACGGCACGCCTTTAACCCCGGAGCAACTCGAATCCGCCATGCAGGCGGTACTCCTGTACCGTGCCCGCCAGCAGGCGCCGAGTGACGAGCCATTTGTCGTCAATAACCGGGGTGAACTGCAAAGCGGCCAGCAACTCAGGAGCCGACACCCGGCCGGTAAACGGGCGCGATCCGGCGACACAATCCTGACCACCCGGCTTGATAAAGACTGATCGGTAACGAGGAATCATGCTGAAAACCATTATCCGAAAAGAACACAAAAATAACTGGGAAAAGCGCGCCCCCTTGACCCCCGCAGCGGTGAAAGCCCTGACCCAGAAAGGCTTCGTAATCGAAGTGGAGCCGTGCGACGTTCGCATCTACAGCGATGCTGACTATGTCGCCGCCGGCGCGGTCCTGTCGACACGCCCGCAGCAGGCGGAGTTTGTGATCGGTATCAAGGAGCCGCCGGTGGAGTCCATTCAGCCGGGGCAGGTCCATATTGCTTTTTCTCACACCATCAAGGGCCAGCCTTACAATATGCCGTTGCTGCGCAAGTTCATCGACAGCAACGCGACCCTTATCGACTACGAGACCATCGTCGATAAGGCCGGTAAACGCACCATTGCCTTTGGCCGCTTCGCCGGTATCGCCGGGGCGGTTGATTCTTTTCATACCCTGGGCCGGAAATTTGCCGGGAAAAATCTGTCCTCGCCCCTGACCGGCATACAGCAGAGCTATACCTACGGCACTGTCGACACACTGCGCGAGTCCCTGCAGACCTTGGACCTGCAACAGGGAGAGCCCGTACGGGTCGTGATTGTCGGCAGTGGCAACGTCGGCAAGGGCAGCGAAGAAGTCTGTCAATGGCTGGGGCTGCCAAAAGTCAAAGCCCGGGATATCCTCGACGGCAAATTGCCGGAAGGCAGTTGGTATGGAGTGCTCAGCAGCCGTCACCTGCACAAGCGCAAGGATGGCGGCGAGTTTGACTTCCGCGACTTTGCCGAGCGGGGCAGGGACGGCTATATCAGCACCTTTGACGAGGTGCTTGGCGGTTTCAACCTGTTGTTACAGACGCCTTACTGGACCGCCCGGTATCCCCGGCATCTGGATGCCGGCAGAATGCAGGCGAACAAGGACAGGCTGCCCCTCGTGATTGGCGATATTTCCTGTGACATCGACGGCTCAATTGCCGCCACCCAACGGATTTCCGATATCGACAACCCCGCCTTCACTTACCTGGTTGACGAGGAGCGGGTCGTGGACGGGATCAGTTGGCTGGGGGTCACGGTAATGGCCATCGACAACCTGCCCTGTGAACTGCCGATAGACGCCTCCGGACATTTTTCCCGAAAACTCGTCGACTACGCGCCTGAAATCATGAAAATCGATCTGGAGCAGCCCCTGGAATATTGTGGCCTCGGCGATGAATTACGGTCCGCCGTGATTGTTTACAAAGGCGAACTGACCCCGGATTATGAGTACCTTAACGACAAGCTGAGGCAAGCATCATGAGCACCATTCTGACAATCATTCTGGCCGTGGTTTTTCTGTGGCTGCTGCCGGTTATCCTGATAGCCAAATCCCCCAAGACCCGGGGTGTGGAAAAGTTGTTATGGGTTGTCGCGGTGCTGTTTGTGTCCTGGTTTTCCTGGATCTTCTATCTGATCCTGGCGCCCGTCAACAAGCCGGACTGAAATTACGCCGCCAATCTCGCCCCGGGTGTCCCGAGCCTGGATCGTCGGGCGCCGCGTCTGGTGCCGTGCCCGTAAATGTGTCATAACGGAGGCTCTGGTCAAGGAGGCTCCGGACGCCATGACGCGATATTTTTTCTTTCTGTTGTTGCCGGCTCTGCTTCTGATCAGCGGTTGCTGCGAAGACCGCTCCTCCCTGGAAGTGACCGCCACCGCCTACACGTCTCACACTGCCGAGACCAATGCCCAGCCAAATCTTGCCGCCTGGGGTGATCGGCTCGAGCCCGGCATGCGGGCGATTGCCGTGTCCCGGGATCTTCTGAACATGGGTTTGACCCACGGCACAGAAGTCGAGATTGAGGGCTTGCCCGGCACCTACCGGGTGCTCGACAAAATGAATGCCCGCTGGCACAAGCGGATTGATATCTATATGGGCAAGGATATCGCCGCGGCCCGGGAGTGGGGACGGCAAAAGGTCACGATTTACTGGCAAGAGTAACGCTGCCGGCGGCAGGCCGGGTCAGGCTTTGGTGGCGCGGGTTCCGGCAGGCAATGTCAGTTCTCCGCGAAGGCTGATCCCCATACGGGTCTTGATGTCCGCCGGGGCAAGCCCCAGACTGAACAGGTAGAACAATTTGGTCAATGCCGCTTCCGGCGTCAGGTCAAATCCGTTGATTACTCCCGCTTCCATGAGCTTTTGTCCGGTCTGGTACTGACGCATGTCGACGTTGCCGTGCAGGCACTGGGTGGTATTGATGATCACCATGCCGGCATCGGTTGCCTGACGCAGGCAATTGAGCATGGCTTCGTCGCGCACCGGCGCATTGCCCATCCCGTAACTTTGCAGTACGACGCCCTGCAGGCCTTGCGCCAGCAAGCGGCCGATGAATTCCGCGGAGATCCCCGGGAACAGCGTCAGCACTGCCACCTGGGGCGACAAAAGCTTCTGCACCGAAAGCGGCTGGTTGGGGCCATCCAGCAGCAGGTGCTGACGGATCCGGATCTGGTTACCGACCGTCGCCAGAGGCGGAAAGTTGGGCGAGCCGAAGGCCGCGAAGCCATTCGAGTCAACCTTGCGGCTGCGGTTGCCCCGATACAGATGATCGTGGAAGAACAGGCAGACTTCCGGGATGGCATAATTGGCCGCCAGATAAACGGCGTTGATCAGGTTGTCGCGAGCGTCACTGCGTAACTGGGTGAGGGGGATCTGGGAGCCCGTCAAAATGACCGGCTTGGCCAGATCCTGCAGCATGAAGGACAGGGCGGACGCCGTATAGGCCATGGTGTCAGTGCCGTGCAGAATCACAAAGCCGTCATAGTCGTCGTAACGGGCGCGAATATCCTCGGCGATCACAAACCATTCTTCCGGCGACATATTGGCCGAATCCAGCGGTTCCTCGTATTCATGGATCTCCGACTCCGGCATGTCCGCCATCCTGAATTCCGGGTATCTGGAGAGGGCGTCGGCGAGAAAACCTGCGACCGGCCGGTAGCCGTCCTGGCCGGGTTTCATGCCGATGGTGCCGCCGGTATAGGCGATATAGACACGTTTTTTGTTCATGCTGGCTTCATATCCACGGTTTAGTTGCCGGGCGGCCGGACTCGCTGGCAATGTAGGCTACCCGGCGCGGAAATACAACAGCCGCGGGTCGTTGCCTACCTGGTGATTGAGCAAGATGGATGCGACGAATGCAAAAAAACGGGCCCTGTCAGAGGGCCCGCGTTTCAGATACTGCAGACGGTCAGTTGACTTCGCACAGCTCGCACAGCACGTAGGCGCTGTTGGGATCGTTGAGGCTGAGCACCACATTCAGCGAGCGACTCAGCTCATTGACCAGGCGCATGACGGGCGAGGGTTTGTAAGCTTCGCTGCCGGATCCAAGGATTTCCGTGGCGGTTTTGGAGCCGAACAACTGCTTCATCAGCAATTCCTGCTCGGACAGATCCCGGCTGACGAAGCGCACGTCGTAGTCGTCCAGCCCGGCTCTTTTCGCGGCTGCCTGGACGGCGTCATCCAGATCGCCAAGGCCATCCACAAGGCCGAGCTCGTGGGCATCTTCACCGGACCAGACCCGACCCTGGGCAATTTCGTCGACCTGTTCGATGCTCATGCCCCGACCGTCGGCAACCAGGTTCAGAAATCGCTGGTAGCCGTTTTCAATACCGGACTGGATGATCTGGGCAACTTCCGGTGGCAGGGGCTTGCCGAAATCAAAGGCGCCCGCCATCGGGGTTGTGCCGACCCCGTCGCGATGAATGCCGAGCTTGTCGAGGGGTTCCTCGATAGTCGGGAACATGCCGAAGATACCGATGGAGCCGGTAATGGTAGTCGGGTAAGCCCAGATTTCATCGGCGCTCGCGGATATCCAGTAGCCGCCGGATGCAGCGACGCTGGCCATGGAAGCGATGACCGGCAAACCCTGCTCCTGGGCCTTGACCAGCTCGGAGCGGATAATTTCGGAGGCAAAGGCGCTGCCACCGGGGGAGTCGACCCGCATGACAATCGCTTTGACGTTATCGTCGAGGCGGGCCTTGCGGATAAGTGCGGCAACGGTATCGCCGCCAATCATGCCTTCCTTGTGTTGACCGTCAAGGATTTCACCCTTGGCAACAATGACGGCAACCTTGTCCTTTTCGCTCGGCAGTTCCACGCCCGGGCGGATGGCCTTGAGATAGTCCCGGTAATGGATCTGACGGAAGGATTTGAGCTGTTCATCCTCACCGACCATCTCGATGAGCATGTCCCGAATGGCGGCGCGGTCTTTCAGGCTGTCGACCATGCCCGCTTGCAGGGCGAGCTGGGCAGTGTCACCGCCGGTGGCCTCGAGGCGTTCCGGGAACTCGTTGATGTAGCCTTCCAGTTGCGGGACGGACATGTCCCGTGCCGAGGCAATGTCAGCTTTCATGTGATCCCACAGATCGCCCAACCACTGCCGATTGGACTCTTTGGCCGCAGCCGACATGTCGTCGCGAATAAAAGGCTCCACCGCGGACTTGAAAGTGCCGACGCGGAATACATGGACATTCACGCCGAGCTTGTCGATTGCACTCTTGAAGTAGGTCCGGTTGCGTGACAGGCCTTCCAGGAGGACGCCGCCGTAGGGGTTCATGTAGATCTCGTCGGCCTGAGCCGCGAGGTAGTACTGGGTCTGGCCGAAAAAGTCGCCAATCGCTATGACTTTCTTGCCGCTGGTCTTGAAGTCGGCGAGGGCCGCCGCGATGTCCTGCTGCTTGGTCAGTCCGGCACTGACCAGGCTGTTGGTGTTGATCAGCAGCACGCTGATGCGTTTGTCCTCCTTGGCATTTTCGATGGCATCAATCACATCGTAGACGGAGGTTTCCGGGACCCCTCCGTTTTGCTGTAAATCACCGATAACCTTGGAGACCGGATCGACATAGGTTTTCTGTTCGACGATCACGCCTTCGGGGGCCAGGATAAGCGCCGCGCCTTTCGGCACCTTGGTCTCGTCGGAGCCACTGAACACACCGACCAGCAGCACGATCACAAAGAACAGGGCGATGAGGCCAAAGAAAGTACGCCCGGTCAGATCAATGGTTTTCCAGATCGAGTAAAAGAACCGGCCGATAAAGCTGGAAGGTTTGGACACGTGTGAGGCACCTCATATTCAAAGAAAAAACAGTTACTTGAAAAGAGTATGGGCATCGCAGGCCGGTTGCAACCAGTTTTCGGATGACGCTTTGTTTTCATTGGTATCTTGTTGTTTTTCATTATTAAAGCCAATTGCGTGTTTTGTAATCAAATATTACGCCGGTCGCGGTTTGCCTGACTGGTCCGACGACTGTAGACTCAACCCAGACCTGACCCTGCCTGCGACCACTATGAACCAGAATTACGCGAACCTGCTGGCGCCACTTGATCTCGGATTCACGACCCTCAAGAACCGGGTACTCATGGGCTCGATGCACACGGGACTCGAAGAAGAGAAGCAAGGATTCGAGAAGATGGCGGCCTTTTATGCCGAGCGCGCCCGGGGCCAGGTCGGACTGATGGTCACCGGCGGTATTGCGCCGAATCTCGCTGGCCGGCTGGCACCATTCGGTTCCCAGCTAAGCAACAGCCGGCAGGCGCGCAAGCACCGACAGGTCACCCGCGCGGTTCAGGAAGAGGGCGGCAAGATAGCCCTGCAAATTCTTCATGCCGGACGTTATGCCTACCACCCCCTGGCTGTGGCGCCGTCCAGACTGAAGTCGCCGATCAGCCGATTCACCCCCTGGGCACTCAGCCAGCGGGGGATCCGGAAAACCATTGCCGACTTTGCCGCCTGCGCGGCGCTGGCCCGGGAAGCGGGCTACGACGGCGTCGAGATCATGGGTAGCGAAGGTTACCTGATCAACCAGTTCATCGTCAGGCGCACCAATCATCGTCGGGATGAATGGGGGGGCGACTATCAGAATCGTATCCGTTTTCCCCTGGAGATCATTCGGGCCGTGCGCGAGGCTACCGGCCCCGATTTCATCCTGATTTACCGGTTGTCGATGCTGGATCTGGTCGACCAGGGCAGCAGCTGGCAGGAAGTCGTCGAGCTGGCCAAAGCCGTGGAAGCTGCCGGTGCGACCATCATCAACACCGGCATTGGCTGGCATGAAGCGCGGGTACCGACGATTGCGACCATGGTGCCCCGGGGCGCTTTTACCTGGGTGACCCGACAGCTGAGGGATCAGGTGAAGATTCCGTTGATCACGACCAACCGCATCAATATGCCGGAGGTCGCCGAGCAGATCCTCAGTAACGGTGACGCCGATATGGTGTCCATGGCGCGACCATTTTTGGCGGACGCGGATTTTGTGATCAAGGCCGCCGAAGGCCGCCGGGATGAAATCAACACCTGTATCGGCTGCAATCAGGCCTGCCTGGATCATGTATTCAAAAACAAGCGCGCCAGTTGTCTGGTGAATCCCCGGGCCTGTTATGAAACGGAACTGAAAATTGTTCGGGCCCGGGCATCTCGCAAGTTCGCGGTTGTCGGCGCGGGTCCCGCGGGACTCGCCTTTGCCACGACGGCGGCCGAGCGGGGCCACCAGGTCGACCTTTTTGATGCCGATACCGTGATTGGCGGGCAGTTGAATGTGGCCCGGCAGATCCCGGGCAAGGAGGAGTTCAACGAAACCCTGCGCTACTTCAACCGACGTCTGGAACTGACCGGCGTCAAACTGAGCCTTGGCAAGCGGGTGACGGCCGGGGAACTGCTCGCGGGTGACTACGACCACATTATCATCGCCGCCGGTGTGACGCCGCGGACACCGGCGATACCGGGGATCGAGTTACCCCATGTACTTTCCTACCTGGAGGTGTTGCGGGACAAGAAACCGGTTGGCGATCGGGTTGTGGTGATTGGCGCGGGCGGCATCGGATTCGATGTGGCGGAGTACCTCACCCACGAAGGCCCATCCCTGACCCTGCGGCCGGTGGAATGGCTGGAAGAGTGGGGGATCGATTTGCACTACCGGTATCGGGGCGGCCTGCTGCCGTCACCGAATATAGAGGCTGCGGATCGAAAGGTCATCATGATGCAGCGCAAGGAAACCAAATTGGGCGCCGGTCTCGGCAAGACCACCGGCTGGATCCACCGCACCAGCCTGCGCCACAAACGGGTGGAAATGATGAACGGCGTTGAATACGAAGCCATCACGGACGCAGGCGTCCGCATCCGCATCGGGGATGAAGTCCGGGAAATCGCCGCGGACAATATCGTCCTTTGCGCCGGCCAGTTGCCCCGGCGTGAATTGCAGGACGAGCTGCTTGCAGCCGGCCGCTCTGTGCACCTGATTGGCGGCGCCGATGTTGCCGCGGAGCTGGATGCGAAACGGGCCATCCGCCAGGGCACTGAGCTGGCAGCCCGCCTCTGAGTTCCGGCCCGGGTCAGGGCCTTTCAGACCGGCATAAAAAAAGGGCTGCCGAAGCAGCCCCGT
>JASBTO010000172.1 GCA_030148365.1 Kangiellaceae bacterium | reverse complement strand
ATGAAATCTCCCGGGAACTGGAGATCGAGGAGATGCGCAAGCAGCTGGCGGAACACGAGAAGATGATCCGCAACCAGGCAATCGGCAGCGATCTCGAGGAAGCCAGCAAGGAAGCCAAAGAAACCCTGACCAAAATTCAGGATGCCGTCAACGCACCCCGACCGGCGAAACGCGACCATGACCAGGACTAGTTCGAAACCGGACACGGACATGCCGCTGATGGCCCATCTGGTTGAGCTGCGCTCGCGCCTGATGAAAAGCCTGCTGGTGATCCTGATCCTCTTCCTGTGCCTGTTCTACTTTGCCAACGACCTGTATCGTCTGCTCGCCGAACCCCTGATCGCCCAATTGCCCGAAGGCTCAAAACTGATCGCGACCGATGTAGTGTCGCCGTTTTTCATTCCCTTCAAGCTGACCATCGTGACGGCCTTTTTTCTGGCCATGCCGTTTATCCTGCACCAGATATGGCAATTTATTTCACCGGGCCTCTATCAGCACGAAAAGCGCTTTGCCATTCCTCTGCTGGCGACCAGCATTCTGCTGTTCTACGGTGGCATGGCCTTCGCCTACTTCGTTATTTTCCCGCTGGCCTTCAACTTTTTTGCCGGCGCCGGCCCCGAGGGCGTCAGTTATCTTCCGGACATTTCCAGCTATCTGAGCGTGGCGCTGAAGTTCTTTTTCGCCTTCGGGATCGCATTCGAGATACCCATCGCCACCCTGTTGATGGTAATGTCCGGCGTGACCACCGTGGCGGCCTTGAAAGCCAAGCGCCCCTATGTCATTGTCGGCGCCTTTGTGGCCGGCATGCTGCTGACTCCGCCCGATATCATTTCGCAGGTGTTGCTCGCCGTGCCCATGTGGATCCTGTTTGAGCTCGGCATCCTGTTTGCGGGTCTGCTGGGAAAATCCGATAAAAACGTTTCTGAAGTTGAAAACCAGGGATAACTCCATGAAAAATTGCTCCATTTTGATTTCCGGTCTGTTACTCGCCATCGTCGCCGCACCGGCATCCGCTGACGTGATCACGGATCTGAAAGGTTGCACCACCATCGCTGACAGCAAAGACCGGCTGGATTGCTTCGATATGGTTGCCGCCCATTACAAGAACGCCAAGCCTTATTCCGGTCAGGCGCCGGCCGCTGCCACCGCACCGCGCGCGCAGGATCCGGTTGATACTTTTGGCCAACCCGAGGGCATGACCCCCGAGCAGGAATTCGGTCTGGAAAAACAGGCGGAGCTGCGCACTCCTGACGAACTGGTATCGACCATCCCCGGCGAGTTTGACGGCTGGCATGGCAAGTCCACCTTTACCCTCGCCAATGGTCAGGTCTGGCAGCAAACGGATAACGCCCGCTTTACCCACCACGCCACCAACCCGGAAGTCGTCATCGAAAAGGGTGTCTGGGGATCTTTCCGCATGAAAGTGGACGGCCTCAACCGTTCCATTCCGGTCAAGCGCATCAAGTAACCGTGAAAACCATCAAGGCCCGCTGGTTGAGGCACGTCCTCAACTGGTGGCCGCCCTATCTGTGCTCCGGCATCAAGGTGCTGACCCTCGCCGATGACTGGACCCATGCCAAAACCCGGCTCCGTCTGCGCTGGTACAACCGCAACTACGTCAACACCCATTACGGCGGCTCATTGTTTTCAATGGCCGACCCCTTCTGCATGCTGCTGCTCCTGCACCGAATGGGCCGCGACTACGCCGTCTGGGACAAGAAAGCCGAAATCAAATTCATCAAGGCGGTCCGGCAAGAGGTGTTCGCCGAGTTCCGGGTCACCAACGAGCAAATTGCAGAGTTCAAATCCCGCCTCGAATCAGCGGAAAAAATCGAGCCGCAATTTGAAATTGATATCATGGATGGCGAAGGCGCTCTGGTCGCCAAGGTGTGGAAGACCGTTCATATCAGCCGCAAAAGTCGACCGGACCGGCCAGCCTGACCGCTAGTCCGGCCCCCGCCACAAGGCCCGGCAAACAGAAATCACCGCCGGGCGGTACCCGGATTGCTGGCGGGAATATTCCTCAGGGTTTGTGGCCTTTCTTTTTTCTCGTCTGACAGAATGACCGGGCCAGGCTGTACCAATCCTGATCTCAGTCACAGGTAGTGATAAGATCCTGTTCGGACAGGCTGCTTCCGAGCGCCGGGCTTCCGGGTGATCTCAAACAGCTTGTTACCAGCGCATTGAATTCATTCATAAGGAGATGATGATGAATCTCAAGAAAATCTTTTTTATTTCCCTTCTGAGCAGTGTCCCATTCACTGCAATGGCCAATATGTCGGTGAAAATGCATTTCGTCCATAAAGACGGAACCGGCGACAACATTGGCAAGATCATCATAACCGAGTCGCCTGAGGGGCTGGTATTTACCCCGAAGCTGAAAGGCCTTGCTGCCGGTTTGCACGGTTTCCATGTTCACCAGAATCCGGATTGCGGCGCAAAAATGTCCGATGGCAAGATGGTTGCGGGCGAAGCCGCCGGTGGCCACTTCGACCCTGAAAATGCCGAGCACCATGGTACGCCCTGGGGAGATGGCCATAAAGGCGATTTGCCTGCCCTTTATGTTGACAGGGAGGGCAAGGCCTCACACCCGGTGCTGGCGCCAAAACTGACTCTGTCGGACCTGAAAGGTCACTCGTTGATGATCCATGCGGGCGGCGACAATTATTCTGATAAACCGGAGGAACTCGGTGGCGGCGGCGACCGCGTTGCCTGTGGAGTCATGCAATAACGTCAGGGTTTCTCCCGCCGGCAAACCAAAGTTCACTGGCGGGAGGAGTCTTCTGCCTCAGTTATTGCCTTTAATATTTTTTGGCAGATAGAAGGATTGGGCGGAGGTGCCAATACGGATGCAATTCTCCATCTCGTCCCAGCCAAAAGTAATGAAGGAGGAGTCGGTGATCGCTGCAATGGCATCGAGCAACCCGGGATTCTGGGAGAAACAGGTAATCTGCTCGCCATCCGCATCTGCTGCCTGGCAGAATCCGAGCTCAAATGCGCCGCCGGCGCCATCATCGATGTGGCGGATTCCGCAGCCGATAAACTCGACATCGTTATTGGCGGTTCGGGCAGTGACCATATCGCCCAGTGCCGAGCGTGCATCCATGTCTATCTGTACGACTTGAGGCTGGGTCATCCCGGCAAAAGCGCTTGCCGAGACAAGGGCCAGTGCTGCCAGGGCACATCGGAACAGATTTTTCATTGGTATATCTCCATTTTGAAGTTAAAGGGACTGCTATAAGCGGGCCTTGAGTTGGCCCGAATTCATCGCCCGCACGAGGCGCCGCAAAATCCTGGTTCGCTCGTCCGGATGGAGTTGGGCGATACTGGCCTGGAGGCTTGCCATGTCGGAGTCGTTCATGGTGCCGGCGGCAATATGGGCTTCGAGGGTCTGGCTGACGGAAAAGGCCAGCTCCGGATTGGCGAGACTTTCCCCCGGCATTTCCGGGGACTGCTCTGCGGGGTAAAGCGGGCGATCACGGAGGGACTCTGCAAGGCTTTGCCTCACCTCTGCCCGTACCACGTCACGGAGTTGCTGAAGCGTCACCTCATTGGTCGAAAGGACCTGCCGGGGAGTCACCGACTCTGACAGCTGCCCAGGGTCATCCTGTCGGGCCGCTTCCAGAAGAAAGTCGTTCAACTGCTCCCGCAACATCGACGTCTGCCAGGCCAGACCCGCGAGCGCGACGGATTGTAGAAGGATGAGGAAGGTCAAAATCCTTTTCATGTATTGTCCTGGTTATTCTTGTTGCGGGTGTCGGCAAAGAAAACCGGCCTCCTCCCTCGTCTTTATTGGGGATAGCACTTCATATGCCATACCAATAAAAACAATCACTTAATTCAGGATACTACTTTTTATACACTTTTTTGTAAATTTCTCTGCTGAATATCTCTAAATGAGATGTTTCGACAGGTATTTAACATTCAATCGGGCCAGCATTCTCAGGTACCCTGGCCTTCCCTGCTTGCAATTATCCGCCCGTAACCCTATATCTAATCAGACAGGGTTCGTCCCGTGCTGCCGCTCCGACACGACCGGCTCAGGAAACCCTTGGACTATCAGGAGATTATTATGGCCGGTGGCTGGGCCCGTGACGGGGCCGTTCAGGACCAAATCGACGCCAGCGTCGAGGACGCGGTCAAGCGTGCGCGCGAGAAAATGCCGAAGGGTGAAAGCCGCGAGCATTGTGAAGAATGCGACGCCAAAATTCCCGAACCCCGCCGCAAGGCCCTGCCCGGCGTACGCCTCTGCGTCGCCTGTCAGGAGGAACTGGATAAACAGCAAGCCAACAGTAGCGGCTACAACCGCCGCGGCAGCAAGGACAGTCAGTTGCGCTAATCCGCCGAGCCGCTCCGGTCAAACCGGCAAGGAGCCCATCATGACCATCATGCGTACTCTGCTAGCCACTTTCGTATTGCTACTCATCACCGCTTGCCTCGGCGACAGGGCCACCACCGTGCGTGTCCACGACGATTACCTGGAATTCAACGGTGAGGACACGAGCCATTCGAAGCTACAACAGCAACTCGCCGCGACCCCCGACAAGTCCAGACTCGTGATTGAATCCCACCCTTGCACCAACGACTCCCGGGTCGACGAGATAGTCGAGATGGCAAAGTCCGCGGGGTTCGAAAATCTCGACATGGAGAGCTTCGGCTCCGATGCGGGCGGGTCCTGTCATTAGGCAGGCACCTTGTAGGCCGCGGCGGCGGTCGCCCGCATTAATCACTTCCGTCTTTCCGGCGCAGGCCGGAATCCAGCGGTGGACCAGGACGCCGCGCTTCTACTAATACCTGCCCTGCAGACATTACCCGCCACTACCAGTGTTTTTGGTCCCATCATTCTGGCAGAGTCCAGACCCCACCTTTTCAGGGATTATAACGCCGCCTGATGACTTCCGGAATCCTTCGAACAACCTCACGAAACCGGCACTGCCCTTGCATTAGCTTCTGATCTGCGGAACTATGTCCCGGGGCCAAAACACCACATGATCAGTCTATGGAATTTGTCGAT
>JASBTO010000167.1 GCA_030148365.1 Kangiellaceae bacterium | reverse complement strand
CCGCGCTGATCGACTCGATGCTGCCGTCGCCGCCAACCACCGCTTCACTGGTGCAAGGCAACTGCGGGCACCGGTTGCCGTCAATCAGGGCGTGTTCCGGTGCGATGGCAAGCGCCGCCACAGCCCGCTGCATGGCGAGCAGGCTGGCCTGGAGGATATTGATGGTATCGATTTCCCCGGGTTCCGCGCGGCCCAGCGCAAAGGCGAGGGCCCGGGTGCGAATCTCCGCCGCCAGCTGTTCGCGTTTTTTGGCGGACAGCTTTTTGGAGTCGGCGAGTCCGGCAATCGGCCGGGCCGGATCGAGAATGACGGCAGCCGCGAGGACCGGTCCGGCCAGGGGGCCGCGACCGACTTCGTCGACGCCGGCAATAAAGGTTGTGGTGTGCTTCATGATTGTGACGCCAATTGTTCGCCCAGGGCCCGGGCTGCCTTCTGGTCGGCATTGCCGCGCAAGGTTCTGTGGATGTCGGTAAAGCGCTCGCGGATCGCGTCCCACCCGGGTCCCGCCGCAGCGTCGAGTTGCGCCAGCGTCGCCTCGGCCAACAGTTCGGCGCGACAGTCATCCTGGATGAACTCCGGGACCAGATCATCGTCGGCCAGCAGGTTGGGCAGCGCGAAGCGCGAAATGGTCAGCAATTTGCTGAAGATTCGGTAACTCAATGGCGATACCCGGTAAGCCACGACCATCGGCCGCTTGATTAACATGGCTTCCAGGGTCGCCGTGCCGGACGCCATCAACAAGACGTCGCTGGCAGCCATAACTTCCCGGGAGCGCTTGTTGACAAAGGTGACCGGGGCACTGATATTCGCACTTTCCCACAGGGCCTGGAACTCCCGCTTTCGATCGGCATTGACCAAGGGCGCGACGAAATGCAGTTGTGGCCGCTTCTCGGCCATCAGTGCCGCCGCGCGGACAAACTCGGCACCAAGATACTTCATCTCGGTGCCCCGGCTGCCCGGTAGCAGGCCGACGATGTCTGCCGCCGCATCAAGACCCAGGCTTGTCCGGGCTGCAGCCTTGTCCACTTGCAGCGGGATGTCGTCGGCCAGCGGGTGGCCGACAAACTCTACCGCTATGCCGTGCTGCCGGTAAATCTCCTGCTCGAACGGCAGCAGGCACAACATCAGATCAACAGACTTTCGGATCCGGACGATGCGTTTCTGGCGCCAGGCCCAGACTGAAGGGCTCACGTAGTGGCAGGTAAAGACATTGGCGGCCTTGAGCTTTTGCTCGAGCCCGAGGTTGAATTCCGGCGCATCAATGCCGATAAAGGCGGTCGGTGGTTGCTCCCTCCAACGTTGCGCAAGGGCGCCGCGCATCATCAGGAGTGACGGCAAGCGTCGCAGGATCGGCCCGATCCCCATGACGGCAAGGCGCTCCATCGGGTACAGGGAGGTGAGTCCTTCGGCTTGCATCAGATCACCGCCGATGCCTTCAAAAGTTGCCCGGGGATAAAGGCGTTTCAGTTCGCGGATGAGACCCGCACCGAGGATATCGCCGGATGCTTCACCGGCAACGATGGCAAATCGGGGACTGGTGCCTGTATCGGGTACCGACATCTCTGGCCGCCAGTCTAGCGCAAGATGCCGCGTTTACTGGCTTGCAGAAAGTCCGTCAGGGTTTTGCAGTGGCGACTCCCGAGAGTGGAGATCGCGGTAATGGCCTCATCCCGCTTGAGGCCCTGTCGATAGAGCATCTTGTAGGCACGGCGCAAATCATTGATATCATCCGCATCAAAATCCCGACGCTTGAGACCTTCTGTGTTGATTGCGCGCGGCTGGTTCTCACCGACCAGTACAAAGGGCGGCACATCTCTCGCGATATCCGAATTCATGCCGATAAAGGCGTGCTCACCGATCTGGCAGAACTGGTGCACCTTGGCAAATCCTGACAGGATCACCCAGTCACCGACCAGAACATGGCCCGCCAGGGTCGCGTTATTGGACAGGATAACCTGATCACCGAGCACGCAGTCATGGGCGATATGGGTGTACGCCATGAACCAGCCGTCGTTACCGATCCGGGTTTCACCCTGGTCCTGTACCGTGCCGCGATGCACCGTACAGGCTTCCCGGAAAACGTTGCCGTCGCCGATCAGCGTACGGGTCGGCTCGCCCTGATATTTCTTGTCCTGATTCTCTTCACCGATGGAGGAAAACTGGAAAAAGCGGTTGTTCCTGCCGATCCGGGTGTGGCCATTGATGACCACATGAGGACCCACTTCCGTGCCGGTATCAATCTGCACATGTTCGCCGATAATACTGTAGGGGCCGACGCTAACATCATCGGCCAACTCGGCTTTCGGGTGAACGATAGCCGTCGGATGAATCATGCAGGAATAGCACTCTTGGCGCACATGAGATCGGCGCTGCAGACAACCTTGCCGTCGACGATGGCGCGACCGGCAAACTTCCACATGTCGCGCTTGCGGCGGGTCACTTCAACTTCAAGTCGCAATTGATCGCCGGGCTCGACCGGTTTTTTAAAGCGGGCATTGTCGATACCGACAAAATAATACAGGGATTCCGCATCCGGTAAATCACCGGTGGTCTTGAACGCCAGAATACCGGTAGCCTGCGCCAGGGCTTCCAGGATCAGCACTCCGGGCATGACCGGTCGATGGGGAAAGTGGCCGG
>JASBTO010000164.1 GCA_030148365.1 Kangiellaceae bacterium | reverse complement strand
CTTGTCTGATAGTGCGTTTGAACATGGTGACTTCCTTTTTCAGTAAATTTGAAAAACGTCGGAAATCGCAAGCCGGTTTGATTGGCAAAAGCCAGTTGTTATATTTGAACAGGAGAGTATAGAGTAATCTGGTTAAAAAATATACAAATCAGGCGGTTGGATACATACTTGGCACCCGATTGAACGGCCGCTGCCACCCTGTATCCGCGAGCCGGGACGCCGCCATCAACCGGTAACGCACGGCAAAGTATAGTTAATTCAGGGACAGTAATATGAGCAACAGGGCAATGGTTATAGTAATGGGCGTGGCAGTAGTGGCCGCGATTGGCTGGTTTCTGGTATCACCCTTATTCATTGATCGTCCCGTCGATGAGGCGCCACCCATCCCGATCCCCAGTCGGGAAGAGGTCAGGGAGATGTCCGATCCCGAGCAGCAACAAGCCATGTCGAGGTTGCTTGCGCAGGCGAAAAAGTCCGGTGACAAAACGGTCAATGAAAGAATGGAACTGTTCAAGCTGCCAAGGCAGATTGCGACGCGCAGTTTTCGGGGCGCAGACGAGCTTCATTTTGGTGACGGTAATCTTATTGTTTATAAAAAATCCGACGGCAGTCACCTGCTGCGCTTTGAGGATTTTCGGGTTACCAATGGCCCGGCGCTGGTGGTCATGTTAGCGAGGGTCCCGGCACCCAGAGGGCGGGATGATGTCCGAAAGGGGTATGTGAAACTTGGCGAGTTGAAAGGCAATGTCGGCAACCAGAACTATGAGGTACCCGTTTCCATCCGGCTGGAGGACTATGGAAGTGTTGTCATCTGGTGCGAACTTTTCGACGTTCTTTTTGCCTCCGCCTCTATCGATGAGCTCTAGTGGCGGACCTGCTGCAACCGGTCCCTGTTCAGTGTCCCTGTTGTTGGGAAACCGTGACCTTGCTGGTTGATTGCTCAATAACGGAGCAAGAGTACGTTGAGGATTGCCCGGTGTGTTGTCAGCCGCTTGTGATCAGGGTTTCGGACGCCGCTGACGGAGAACCCAAAGTGCAGGCAATGCCGGAAAACAGTTGATAGCCGGCAGGGGAAGCTAAGGCTGGCGCTGCACGGTCAGAGACGGCCGGATTCCCGAACGTATTGCTTGCCGTAACGGGGTCTGCGCCAAGGTTAGTTTTTACTCGGTTCCCAGTATCCGCAATTCCGGAGACCGTGTAAGCTGGACCCAGGAGTTCAACCGGCGAGTGCCCAACCGACGGCAAGGAGCATGAATGGCCGAAAATATCTATCTGGCTGTGGTTCTGGCATTCGCCATCTGGTCTTTCTGGAGTCAGCGGCTTCGCACCGACGTCACGGCGATGCTGGTGCTCCTGTCCCTGATCCTCCCCTGGCCACATCCGGACGGCCAATGGTCCGCCGTGCTGACGCCCGAGCAGGGCTTTTCGGGCTTTGGAAGTTCTGCCGTGGTCATGATTGCGTCCATGTTTGTGCTGGCCGGAGCCATCGTGCAAACGGGCGCGGCGGAAGCCATCGGCATGAAACTGTTGCGGCGGGTCGCCGACAGCGAATGGCGTTTGCAGCTGGCAGTCTTGCTGTTTGCAACCTTGTCTTCCATGTTTATCAACGATACGACGGTGGTCATGATCCTCATGCCGTTGGTGGTAAGCATCTGCAAGGAAAAAAAACTCTCGCCCTCCCGATACCTGATGTTTGCCGCTTACGGGTCGCTGCTTGGCGGCCAGTGGACCTTGATCGGGACCCGTAGCAATATCATCATCAGCGATTACTTGCGCCAGGAGACCGGCGAGGGCATCGGGTTTTTCGCCTTCACCCCGCTCGCGGCGGTCGTATTCGTATTCAGCGCAGTCGTGATGATGTTTCTGGCGCGCAAAATCCTGCCCTCCAGCAATACCGCCTTGTCCGGCGAGTTGATGAAGGAGTTTTTGACCGAAGTGGATGTGCCGGAAGATTCGCCGGCAATTGGATCCCGACTTTATGAGGTGGAAGCTTTCCAACGGGACCGGCTGGCCGCCATTGCCATCTTGCGAAACAGCAAGCGGGTTCCCGTCACCGTGCAGCTCAGGGGCAACGACGTGATCATTGTCCGGGGTACCGTCGAGCGAATTGCCGAACTGATCAAGTCATCGGACTTTCGTGTGGTCGAAGAGACCAAACTCAACGTCGAAACCCTGGAAAGTGCGGATCTGAAAACCGTGGAGGCGGTGTTGCCGCTGCACTCCCGATATGCAGGCTACATGGTCCGGCAACTGCCGTTCAGCCGGGCCTATGATGTGACCGTGATCGGCATGTCCCGTCACGGCAAGCAACTCAAGGCGCCCCTGAACGAAACCCGGCTGGAGTTCGGCGACAGCCTGCTGTTTCTCGGCAGCGCCGAAGATATTGCGCGGCTGCGAGAGAACCAGGATTTTCTGGCCCTTGAAGAGCAATCGTTTCCCGCCATCGGCCGCCGCAAGGCCTGGCTGGTGCTCAGCTTGCTGGTCAGTGTCATCGTTCTGGCGGTCACGGGTTTGCTGGCGCCGAACATTTCCATACCGGCGGCCGCGATGGCGGCAGTCATGTTGGGAGGGATCAGCTGGCGCGGCGCCTACGAGGCTATCGACTGGCCGACCTTGATCCTGCTCGGTGGTATGATTTCCTTCGGTCATGCGCTCGACGAAACCGGGGCAGCGGCCCAGATAGCCACCCTCACTGTCGATGTCTTCTCCGGCGTGAGTCCGGTAATTTTGTTGGGCGGTATTTTGCTGGTGGCGATTATCTTTACCCAGATCATCGAGAATGCCGCAGTGGCCATTATCGTCGCGCCGATTGCCTATCAGGTGGCGCAAGCCACCGGCATGGATGTCTACCCGATCATGGTTGCACTGGCGGTCTGTATATCCGCCGGCTTCAGTACGCCGGTCTCACACGAAAGCACCATTCTGGTGATGGGCCCGGGTCAGTATGAATTCAAACACTACTTTCTGATAGGTGGTGTCCTTGCGATCATTACCTGGGTGGTCTCGACGCTGGTCGCGCCTCTGCTATGGAATATCGCCTGAGCGCAGCCGGGTGGCTGTAACAACACCTGGCTATGGCACTCAAGAGCGGGTACAGGGGGTGACAAATATGACAGGAGACAGTCGATGAAAGCGCGATGGAATAACCGGGTTATTGCCGAAAGCGACGCTACCCGCATGGTAGAGGGTAATCATTATTTTCCGCCTGAAGCGGTCAACCGCGACTATTTTGAGGACAGCGACACGACCAGTCATTGCCCCTGGAAAGGCACGGCCAATTACTGCCATCTGCGGGTGGACGGGGAGATCAATCGGGATGCGGTCTGGTATTACCCCGAGCCGAAAACGGCGGCGGAGGAAATTGCCGGTTATTACGCCTTCTGGCGAGGCGTGGAGGTGGCGGACTAGTCCGCCGGAACTGGCAGCAGCTTCTCCGACAGTGCCAGCAAATTTTCCCAGATCCGGGCAAGTAACGAGGCAAACTCCTCGCTGAGCGAAGCGCCGACAAACAGCAGGATGGCCAGAAACAGCAGGATTTTCAGCCAGCGCCCCAGCCGCCTGAACAGCAACCACACCCAGCCCGGATTTTGCTGATGTCTCGGCGCTCGGGCCCGATTGGCCGCTTCCACGGATTCCATGACACGATCGACCAGGGTGCGACGGTACCGGTGAATCCGGGGTTGCAAACCGGTAATGTCGGCGAGCCGGGCAATCAGCAGTTCTCTGTCCCGCTCCCAGTCATGATCGGACATCTCAAAAGCATGGAGTCGGGTCAGCCGCACCAGATCCGGCGGCAACTGCTCGGCGGACGGCATGGTGGCGCCACAGACCAGCACGGGGATTACGGTCAGATCATCACGGGTCAGGGCCAGGGCGACTTCCCGTCGCACCCAGTCGCCGGAATTGAACAGGCGCCGGTTCCCGTCGGCATCGGTAACGGATGTCCAGTGATTACCGATCATGACCAGCATGACCCGGCAGGAGGCCAGCATTTTCAGTATCGTGTCCGGGAAATCCTGGCCTGGGGAAATGCTGCTGATATCGCGGAACACCCGCGCGGAACCGAAGGCCTTCTTGAGTGTCCGGGACAGGCTTCGAGAGTAGCCAGCGGCATTGTCAGCGCGCCGATAGCTGATAAAAACGAGGCACTCGGCGGGTGCCCTGGACATTGTCTGTCGGCGCCTAGTTCAGGCCGGGCATGGCTTGCCGCTGATAACCTTCGGGAGGCTCGAATTGCGTATTTTGCAGATCCCGGGGGGTTGCGGACAAGAGTCGGGATTCGGACTCCACTGAGCCATTGCCGTCAAATTGCTTGCTGAGGACCGGGAAGCCGTTCAATTCAGACATGTGGCTGAAAAAACTGTCGGTGAAATTGCGGGTGCCGCTGACGGACTCGAATGATTCCATCATGGCTTTGAAAAACTTTGCCATCTCCCGGAAGGCGCCCGACGCCTCGTTGCCGGCTTTGATATTGCTCCAGTCAGTGACCCAGAGTTCGCTAACTTTTGCCTTGTCACGGTAGACCTCAAACTTTTCGCTGGCATAGCCGTTGACGTCTTTGGTTTCTCCGGTCTTGCGGATGTCTATCACGGGTGCGTTTTTCTGCACGGCTGCCGGCATCTGCTTTTCCATCATTTCCTTGACCATGGCGCGCTGACTTTCCGGAACCTGGGCCAGTGCCTTTTCCAGTTGCTCATTGAGTTGTCCGAACTGGCTGGCAAGATTCCTGACCGTGGCTTCGTCAATGACGTTGTAGACCTTGCGGCCGTGGTCAATCATCATCAACTCTTTTTTATCACCGCGATAAATCATCGCGTTGCCGGTAATTTCGTTCTCGCCGGATACCGCCATTTTCAGCATCTTGTCCTTGACCAGCATCTCCGAAGTATCGGTCTCCTGCTCGCCGCCATGATAGGTGGTGGTCTCGATCTCGAAGACGACGCCGGCTATCAGGGAAGCGGGCATCAGAACAGTGAGCATCAGCAGGGTTCGGCAGAGTTTCATGACGGCAATCTCCATATCAATTGGCATCCGGAACACGGCCGCCGGAAGCGGTCCGCAGGCAAGTAGTCTTCCGTCATCTTAGTCTGAAAGCCGGTCGGCTTCAAAACCGGGCGGAGCAGTACCGGGGACTCTTGCCCCCGGGTCCCGGGTGGCTCAGCTCGCCAGGGCTTTTTTCTGGATATCGAAAAGCTCACGGATCCCGTGCCGTGCCAGCTCCAGCATTTGCATGAGTTCGTCCATGGAGTAGGTTTCGCCTTCCGCGGTGCCCTGGACTTCGATAAAGCCGCCGGTTTCGTCCATGACCACATTCATGTCGGTTTCGCAGGCCGAATCTTCCGGGTAATCGAGATCCAGAACCGGGACGCCCTTGTAGACGCCGACGGACACGGAGCCGACCAGGTGCTTGAGAGGATTGACGTTGATGAGGCCCTGCTTGCGCATCGCAAACAATGCGTCACTGAGCGCGACGCAGGCGCCGGTAATGGCAGCGGTGCGGGTGCCACCGTCGGCCTGCAGCACATCACAGTCGAGCTGGATGGTGTTTTCGCCGAGTAGCTGCATGTCGACCGCCGCACGCAGGGAGCGACCGATCAGGCGCTGGATCTCGACGGTCCGGCCACCCTGTTTGCCCCGCGCCGCTTCCCGGTCCATGCGGGTGTGGGTGGAGCGGGGCAACATGCCGTATTCCGCCGTCAGCCAGCCCTGACCCTTGCCCTTGAGAAAGCGGGGCACGCCGGGCGAGACGCTGGCGGTGCACAACACCCGGGTGTCGCCGAATTCCACCAGGACAGAGCCTTCGGCATGGCGGGTAAAACCGCGGGTGAGGGTTACGGGGCGAAGCTGGTTGGGGGTACGGCCGCTGGGTCGCATGGGGAGTTCTCCTGATAAAAAGTGCGCTTATTATAGAGAAACTGCGCGCCGGTCGCAGAAGTAAATCCCCGTGCCGCCCTCTATTCCGGCGGCTGCTTGCTAAAGGCCTTGAGAAACTCCATCGGCAACGGAAAGACAATGGTGGAACTGTTGTCCGTGGCGATACTGGACAGGGTCTGCAGATAGCGCAATTGCAACGCCTGGTCCTGCTGGGACAGGATATTGGCGGCTTCCAGCAGTTTTTGCGAAGCCTGCGCCTCGCCTTCGGCGTGAATGACCTTGGCCCGCCTTTCCCGCTCGGCTTCCGCCTGGCGGGCAATCGCCCGGATCATGCTCTCGTCCAGATCGACATGCTTGATCTCGACATTGGCGACCTTGATCCCCCAGCTGTCGGTCTGCTTGTCGAGGATGGCCTGGATGTCGGTATTGAGCTTGTCGCGCTCCGACAGCATTTCGTCCAACTCGTGCTGGCCGAGTACCGAGCGGAGGGTGGTCTGGGCAAGCTGACTGGTCGCATCGTAGAAGTGCTCGACATTGATGATTGCCTTTTGCGGATCGATGACCCGGAAATAGACCACGGCATTGACCTTGACCGAGACGTTATCCTTGGAGATGACGTCCTGGGTCGGCACATCCATGACAATGGTGCGCAGATCGACGCGAACAATTTGCTGGATGAAGGGGATCAGGACAATCAGACCCGGACCCTTGATTTTCCAGAAGCGGCCGAGCATGAAAATGACGCCGCGCTCGTATTCCCGCAGCACCTTGAACATGTTGAACAATACGAAAGCGGCAATTGCCGCGAGAACCAGATAGAGAGTGGGAAACACGTGTTATACCTCCGGTGTGACTTGTAAAACCAGGCCATCAATGGCGACGACTCTTACTCTTTGGCCCGCCTGGAGCGGCACCAGACTGCGAGCTTGCCAGACTTCGCCGCGGATCCGGACCGGTCCTTCGTGATCGAAATCCGAAATCACTTCGCCGATCAGATGTTTCATTTCCGCGCGGCCGCTGACCACAGGTTTACGGCGCGCACGCAGGGCGAAGCCGAGCACGGTGGTCAGTAATATCGCGCTGGCAATGGCGACCCCGAGGATCAGTGGCCAGGCCACCGACAGTCCCGTCTCCGCCTTGTCGAAAAGCATGAAGGAGCCGATCACGAAGGCGATCAGCCCGCCAATCCCGAGGGCGCCAAAGCTGGGCGCGAAGGCTTCCGCCACCATCAGACCGATCCCCAGCACCAGTAGCGCGATGCCGGTAAAGTTGATGGGCAGCACCTGAAAGGCATAAAGCGCCAGCAGCAAGCAAATGGCGCCGGCGATCCCGGGCACGAAAGCGCCGGGATTGTAACCTTCGAAGATTAAGCCGTAGATGCCGAGAAGCATCAGAATATAGGCGACGTTGGGATCGGTAATGATACTGAGCAAGCGGATTTTCCAGTCAGGCTCACGTACTTCGATGGCCAGATCTTTGGTCGACAGGGTCAGGGTGCCGGCATCCATGGCTATTTCACGGCCGTCGAGTTGTTGCAGCAGGGCCTCGGGATTCTCGGCGATGAGATCAATGACGCCGATCTCGAGGGCTTCTTCCGCCGTCAGGCTGACGCCCTCCCGGACTGCCTGCTCTGCCCATTCGGCATTGCGACCCCGCAGTTCAGCGAGGCCTCGCAGGTAGGCAGACGCATCATTGATCACCTTTTTCTCCATGGCGGTTTTACCACCACTGGCTGCGGACTTCTGTTGCTCCTCAGTGTCTTCGCCTTCGGGAGCCTCCTCGTCGGCCGGTTCCGGTGCTGGCGACGGCCCGCCGATCTGGACCGGCGTTGCCGCGCCCAGATTGGTGGCCGGAGACATGGCCGCGATGTGGCTGGCGTAAAGAATGTAGGTGCCGGCGCTGGCCGCTCGTGAGCCTTTGGGCCAGACAAAGGTGACCACCGGTACCGGAGAGTCCAGGATCGCGCGGTTGATGGTACGCATGGACGAGTCGAGGCCGCCAGGCGTATCCATGGTCAGCAGCACCAGTGCGGCCTGTTCAGTGGCTGCCTGCTCGATATTTTCGACGATATAGTGGGCGCTGGCGGGGGTTACGGCGCCGTCCAGTGCAATCTGAACGGCATTGGCGGGCGGGCGGGCGGCTTCCTGCGAGATGACCGGAAGCGCCAGCAGGAACAGGCCGGCCAGTATCAAACCGGCGTGACTGTAGGCTGCTCTGACCATTTCCATTGGCTTGTCGGTTGCTACCATTGCTTTGAGTTTAAAAGATTTTCTGCTCCGATGCTTGTTCTGCGGGCAAGGAGAAGAATTATCGGGTGGCCGGCACTTTTGTTTGCCACCGGCGCCTGAGCAGGTTTTTGCCAAAGCTGTAAAGGGCGAACAGGAAGCCGAGGGGCAGAACCACCGTCTGGAAGATGAACACGGTGATCAGCCGGATAGCCTGTTCACTCGCATTTTCAGCCGCCGACTTGTAGGCCTCGATCCGGGAGTCGAAGCTCAGGGCATTGGTCGTCGAGTCATAAAAGCGCTTTGCCTTGTCGAGCAGGGAGTCCTCGTCGGCGGCCGGCAATTCTTCCTGGACCTGTTGATTGATCTCGCCGATCCGCTGGCTGGTATTTTCCAGTGCGGCCGTCGCCTCCTCGTATTCGGGCTCCAGAAATGTCTGGTAGACCCACTCGCTGGTCAGTGCGGACAAAGGCACCGCGAAGCGCAGAAACACCAGCACCAGAGCAACATTCATGAGGCTGATCTGCAGATCCCGGGATTTCCGCCGTGGCCACCACAGGGCGAGCAGGGCGAGCAGGGCCATCGTTGCCGTTGCCCAGGCGAACCCGTGCCAGACGCTCATCTGCAGGAGCAGTTTCTGCATGCCGAGGGAGGCGCTGCTGGCCAGCATCACCCAGGAAAAGCGCTCGACCAGATCATTGACCGGATCGAGAATTTCGCCGGGGGTCAGCGTGACGCCGAGACCTGCCGGCTGGAGGGCAATTTCGGTACCCTGGGCAACGGAAATCACGCCATTGAGCCCCCGGGCGATAGCAAACGCGAAGAGCGCACGCTTGAGTGCGGCATCCGTGTAGGATTCGCTGGCCTGATCGAGATTACCGGTCAGGGAGAGGGCGCTGGCAGCCACCAGCAACAGGGAATAAAGCAGGCGTCGGCCGAGGGCGGGTATCACGCAATAATGTCCGGGGCCAGATGAAGGATGTCGCTAGTATAACCGGCGATCGGGTTGCTGTCCCCGGAGCCCCGTCACAGTCAGGAGCAGCAGGGTCAGCCAGGCACCCAGGGCTCCACCGCCGCCTCCGCCGCCTCCGCCGCCTCCGCCGTCTCCGCCGCCTCCGGAAGTCGGCGCGGTCGCCTGATCACTGGCCGCGATGGTGACGGTCACTTCCTTATTGGCCCCCAGCTTGGCGCCGCCGACCGGATTGCTGAGCGTCAGTGTGAAGGTTTCCGCGTCTTCCGGCGTGCCGTCATCAAGGATGGTCACGGAAATTGTTTTCTGGGTACTGTCACCCGCCGCCCAGGTCAGGGAGCCACTGGCGCCGGCAAAATCGCTGCCGGCCTGGGCGGTGCCGTTGACGGTCGTATAATCGACCCTTACTTCACCGCTGCTGCCGGTTATCCGCTGCACGGCGAGCTCGACATTGCCGACACTCTCGGCAACGGACTCCGTGGATTTCGCGAATTGCAGATCTCCCGCCACGGCGGTGTCGACACTTTTGTCCCTGAGAACAAAGAGCCCGTATTCGATATCGCTGACCAGGATGTTGCCGCTCGGCAGAAACGGGTAGGTGCCCCAGGCGCCATTGAAGGTCGCGGTGTTCGGCTCCGGGATGGGAAAGGTATCGAAATAACCGACTTCTGCCGGTTTGGACGGATCGGAGATATCCAGGACTACAAGACCGCGCCGGTAATTGGACATGTAATAACGATCGCCGCGGGCAAAGCCATTGTGATCGACGGCCTGGGTCGGTCCGGTGTATTGGCCGGCCAGTACCGGAGCCGCGAGATTGCCGATATCCAGGACGTACAGGGTGGTATTGAGACCCCGGTTTTTTTCGTCCAGCTCATCCTGGACAAACAGGAATCGCTTGTCGGCGGACCACCAGCCGGAGTGGGTATAGGCGGCATCGGCATAGGGCGTCGACGACAGGCTGACAGGAGCGCTCTTGTCGGTCATATCCCAGATATCGACGCTGGACTCGTTGAAGTCCACGAGCAATTCGCAGGGGTCATGGCCGGGGTGGCACTGGGCGGTACGACTGTCATCAATGACCAGACTCGTGGCGTCATGAATATACTCGCTGCCGAGGGGCGCCGTGGCGACCAGTTCGGGGTTGACGGGATCGGCGAGATCGAAAACCCGGAATGCGCCACCGTCCTTGTTGGCGCCGGCAACATACAGAAACGGCTCCCGGCCATCGAGGGCAAGGCCGGTGCCATAATCAATGTTGGCAAGGTAGATATTGTGGGCCCGGGAAAACTCGCTGATGGTGTTGACGAGGGAAACCGATGCCGGCAGTTCGGTCAGATCCAGGACCTGCAATTGCCCGCCGCTGCCTTCGGTCGTCACATAGGCGTAGGCCCGGTATTCGCCGCTGGTCCCATCCTGGAACTGGTAAACCTTGACGTCCCGCCAGGTACTGCCGACTCCGGCAACCGCGCCGACTTCGACCGGATTACCAGGATCGGTCACATCGACGACCGCAGTCCCGGTGCGCAGCGCGATGACGGCATATTCGCGGTTGTCGTTCAGGTCGACGAATCCCCAGATATCGCTGGCGCTGGAGGCGCTGATGCTGAACTCGGCAAGGGGCATGTGGGAGAGCAGGTCAATGTTGCTGCAGGGAAACTCGCCGGCCATACCGCCACTGCAGGGCGCCGGTCCCTGCTTGCCCGACGTGATGGCTTCGTAGCGGTCGAGAAATTTGTGGTGCGCCAGGTTGACGGCATTTTCGTCGCCCTTGGCATCCTGGATTAACTGGAAGCCGCGTTCGGCGAGGCGTGCCCGGTAACGGGCCGGCAAGCCCCGGATGATGGTCGGGTTGGCGTCGGCATCCTGATGCCGGAATTGGTCGTCCTCGCGGTAGCCGCCACTGACTTCGACCATGTCAGAGAGCAGAAAAAATATATCCATACCCCGTGCCGGGTATTGACCTTGGGCGACCAGTATCCGATCACCCTTGGACGACTGTTCGACGGCGTAGGCAATGGTTGCGCATGGCTGCGCCGGCTTCGCGCAGTCGCCTTTGTCGAGCCCGCTTTCTGACACATACCGGACCGGGTGGGCACCGCTGTGAGCCAGCAGACTCGTGGGTGCCAGGATAAAAGCCAGGGCGCAAAATCCGGACAGTGTTTTATTCATGAGCAGCTTCCAGGGACGGCTTCCCGATCAGTGTAAGGTTCGGGTGTCCCGCGCCCAAGGTATTAATTCACAGGTCGTAATAATCCCCGTTTGCTATATTCGGACGACATCAGTCAGGCGGGCCGATAGCCGGTGGCCCGCGATCGTGAGGGAACCGGATAATGACGAAACTGAGCATATTGTGCGTGGGCCTGCTGCTTTGCCTGCCTCTCAACACCCATGGCCTGGAAGACAGGCTTCCGGAAGGCAGTCAACTCATTGATCTGGACGGCCGCGAGGTCTACAGCCGGGAATGGGGTGACATCAAGCAAGGTCCGGCCCTGATCCTGCTGTCGGGGCCGACGGATCACTGGCACAGCGACAGTGCCTGGTTCAGTCTTCTGGGACCGATTCTGGCCGACAATTACAGGACGATAACGCTCGATCGGCCAGGGGCAACCTGGTCCGGGTCGGTGCCCGAGCCGGGCTACAGCGCTTTTGGTGAATCTCTTGGTCTCATTCTGGAGCGGTTGGCGGTAACGGATTATGTGCTGGTCGCCTTTGCGTCATCGAACCTGACGGTCAACAGCTTTCTGGCAACGGAAACGTCAGTGCCCGGCTTGCGCGGCCTGGTGTTGATTGACCCGGATACCCTGGTCCCGGAAACCGTGGCCTTTTACAAGGAGTTCACCGGCCCGTTTCGGGATCGGGAAGCCGTCAGGGAATACGTGCTGGCGGGCAAGTATGCCGAGCGCGCACAACAGATCAACGAAAAAGAACACGCCGAAATACGGGCCATGGTCCCCGAACGCTATGAGCATCGGGTCGACTGGTCCTATCTGGAACGGATATTCGCGCTTCGTCTGGAACCGCAGCATATTGCCGAACGGTTTGCGGAAGTGGCGGCCTATAACGAGGATCTGGATATCGCCATGAAGCGGCCCCTGCCGACAGACATTCCGTTGGTCATCATAGACTCGGATTTTGAAAGCAAGGCAATCGCCGCCGAGCCGGACAAGCCGGAGTTATCGGAATGGCGGGAGACGTCCACGGCCTGGTATCAGGCGCTCGTCGCCAAGGCAGACTGCGGACACTATTTGCCACTGGAGAGTGACGAGCACCTGGTGATGATGGCCGACCCGGATATCGTCATCAAAGCCGTGGGTCTGGTACTGGATTGCGGATCCGGCGCCAAAGACAAGCAGTCGGTCGAGTAGTAACTCCGGCCCTGTGGCATTCCCGCAACAGGCAGGCAGGACCCGGGCTCGGAGCCCAGTCATGTTGCCCGGTCCTAATTGGCGTCGACGGTAATTTCGTCTGAGCAGACAGCTGTGCTGTTTTCTTCACAGACCTGGTACTGGTAGGTTGCGGGCGTCACCCGGAATACCTGGAACTTTCCGTCGTTGCCGGTATTGCGGATTTTGGTGCCGTCCTGGTAGATATCCACGCGATCACCATTGGCGCCTTCCCAGTACAGATAGACGTGGGTGTTGCCATTCTTGCGCACTACCTCGGCGGTGAGGGTCAGGTCGCCCGGGGGCGGCGGTGGTGGCGGAGGACTGCCGTCGCCGACTTCGACGTTGATTTCATTGGAACACTCCGAGGTGCTGTCTTCATTACAGACCTTGATGGCATAGCTGCCATCGTCGACCCGGAACATCCGGAAGCTGCCGTCATTGGCCGTATTTCTGATGATTTCGCCGTTAGACCAGATCTCTGCGCGGTCCCCGGTCACCCCGTCCCAGTTCAAATCGATGTGGGTATTGCCGTTTTTCTCGACCAGTTTGACGGTCAGGCTGATGGGAGCCGGATCCGGACTCACGGTGACGATTCTGGATACCGAGTCGGTCGCGCCGCTGGCGCCGGTAACTGTCAGCTCGACGGGATAGCTGCCGCCGCTGGCAAAGCTGTGGCTCGGGCTGACGCCGCTGGCCGAGTCGCCATCGCCGAAATCCCAGCTGAAGCCGGCAACGCTGCCGGTGGAGCCGCCGGCATCAAAGCTGCAGTCAAGCAACACGCAGGAATAATTGAAGGCGGCGACGACGCTGCTGGCGGTGCCCCGATCCTTGAGGACATAAAGACCGTAATCAATGTCGCTGACCAGAATGTTGCCGCTCGGCAGGTAGGGGTAGGCACCCCAGGCGCCGTTGAAGTTGGCGCTGTTCTCTTCCGGGATCGGGAAGGTATCGAAAAATCCCAGTTCCGTGGGGTTGTCCGGATCCGAGACGTCGAGCACCACGAGTCCGCGCCGGTAGTTGGACATGTAGTAGCGATCACCCCGGGTGAAACCGTTGTGGTCGACGGCCTGGGTCGAACCGGTATAGATCCCCGACAGCACCGGGTCGAGCAGGCTGCTGATGTCGAGCACGTTGAGGGTGGTATTGAGGCCCAGGTTTTTCTCGTCGAGTTCGTCCTGGAGAAAGATGCGCTTTTTGTCCGCGGACCACCAGCCGGAGTGGCTGTAGGAGGCATTGGTGTAGTTGGTCCTCGACAGGCGCACCGGATTGGACTTGTCGGTCATGTCCCAGATTTTCACGGTGGCGCCACTGAAGCTGATTAACAGCTCGCAGGGATTGTGGCTGTTGTGACACTGGGCCGTGCGGCTGTCGGTGATCACCAGGCTGGTGGCGTCATGCATGTAGCCGCCGAGAGGGTTGGTGGCCACCAGTTCCGGCGCGGTCGGGTCGGTGAGATTGAACACCCGGAACAAACCGCCGTCCTTGTTGGCGCCGGCAATGTACAGAAACGGCTCCATGCCGTCGAGGGCCATACCGGTGGCATAGTCGATATTGGCGAGATAGACATTGTGAGCCCGGGAAAACTCGGTGATGGTGTTGGCGAGGGAGACGGAGTCCGGCAAGCTGGTCAAATCGATGATTTGCAAACCGCCGCTGCTGCCTTCGGTGGTGACATAGGCATAGGCCTTGTAGTCGCCACTCGCCCCATCCAGATACTGGTAGACCTTGATGTCCCGCCAGGTGCTGCCGACGCCCTTGACCAGGCCCACTTCGGACGGATTGGCCGGATCGGTCACGTCAACGACGGCGACCCCGCCCTTCAGGCCAATCAGCGCGTACTCGCGATTGTCATTCAGATCGACAAAGCCCCAGATGTCATTGGCACTGCTGTAGACCGAGCTGAATTCGCTGAGGGGCATGTGGGAGAGCAAATCGACATTGGCGCAGGGAAATTCGCCGGCCATACCGTCACTGCAGGTAGCCGGACCCTGAATGCCGGTCGTAATCTTCTCGTAACGGGCCAGAAACCGGTTTTTATCGAGCGGCGCGACACTGCCTTTGGCATCCCGGATGAGCTCGAAGCCACGACTCGCCAGACGCTCCCGGTAACGCTCGGGAATGCCGGTCACGACGGTTACATTCCTGTCGGTGTCACGCTTTTTGAACAGATCCCCGGTCGAGTAGCCGCCCTGGACCTCCACCATGTCGGAGAGCAGGAAGAAGATGTCCATTTCCCGGGCCTGGTATTCGCCGCTGGCGACGAGGATCCTGTCGCCCTTGGTCGACTGGTTGACCGCATAATTGATAGTCGCGCACGGGTTCGCGGGTTTTGCGCAGTTGCCGGTATCAACGCCGTCGGTGGATACGTAGCGTTCGGGATGGGCGCTGCTGTGAGCGTGCAGGGCCAGGGGGCTCAGGGTGAGAGTCAGGATACATCCGAGCCGAGCGAGTCTGGAGATGAGAGTCATGATCGGGCTCCGTCCTTGAAGGGAGAACCGTCAGTGTAGAGTGCCGCCATGCCACTCTCAAGGCGCTGTGTTGCCATTCGGATGCGGGATCGGGAGGAGATTGGACAGGGGGAAATCTAACTCTTTGAAATTGTTGAGCGGGGTGGCCGATACCCGGGTGCCGGGAGAGGAGAAAGCCCGGGTCCGGATATCGGCACAGTTGCACTTGAGAGAAGGTTAACCGGGGCTCGCGTTATTGATTTCGACAGTCTGCCCTGGTTGCAGCTGCTCGGCGCCACGGACCACCAGCCGGTCGCCGGGCTCGATTTGTCCCTTCACCTCGACCAGCGGACCGATACCGATCCCGGTCGTGACATTCACCCGTTCGGCCTTGCCTTCGGCATCAATCCGGTAGACAAACATGTCGCTGCCCCGCAGGACCAGAGCGTCCCGGGGAATGGCCACCATCTCCCGCGGCAGGCTGTTTGGCAGGGCAACCCGGACGGCGCCGCCAATCACCCACTCCTCGCCTTCGAGCGCAACGCGCACCTCAAACATGCGCGAGCGCTCGTCACCGACGGGAATGACGCTTTTGATCGGGGTCAGGATTTCCCGGCGCTCGTTCTTGACCGCAACGGTCATGCCCGGGCTGATGAAGTCGGAGATGCTGATAGGCGCCGGCGCGCGAATTTCCTTGTGCTCGGTATCCACGAGCCGGGCGATGGGTGTACCCGGACTCATATATTCGCCGAGTTGCACCAGGCGGTTGACCAGTCGGCCGTCGAAGGGGGCCTTGACGGTTGCGTCATTGAGGCGGGCCTGGGCCTGATCCCGATTTACTTTCGCCTGCTCGAGTTGTTGGGTGCTGATGTCGAGTTGGGACTGGGCTTCGTCGAGCTGGTTGGCTGCGGCATTGTTGCTGCTCGCCAGTTGTTGCAGGCGGGCCAGTTGTCGGTTCTGGTATTTCAGTTGCGCCTCGAGGCTCTTGATCTGGCTTTCGGCCTCGCGCACCGCCAGTTTTAACAGGCGA
Organism: Kangiellaceae bacterium; assembly: GCA_030148365.1. GTDB lineage: Bacteria > Pseudomonadota > Gammaproteobacteria > Enterobacterales > Kangiellaceae > JASBTO01. The sequence continues at coordinate 13,182 of JASBTO010000164.1, read as the reverse complement.
TCATCAAGGCGGGCAATGGCTTCGCCCTGCTGGATCCGGGCGCCGGGTTCAGCTATCCACACGACCCGTCCGCCGATCTCGGCGGCAATGCGGGCATCATGGCGACTGACGATGGTGCCGGGCACCCACATGGTCGCGGCAAACTTGTCGGTGGTGGCTTCGGCCACAGTCACGGGGGCCGGTGGCGGACCCTGGCGGGGGGCATCCGCCGCGCTCAGCCAGGAGGGCGCAAGCAGGACAGCGGCAAACAGGCCAAGAGTGCGGGCTACGGGATTTTTTCTGCGTGGTTTCATAACGGCGCCTCAGGCTACGGATTCGAGTTTGCGTTGTTCCTCGGTCTTGCCGCCTGCCGGGATCGGTTGCCGGAACTTGAAGCGGAGCAGACTGGGAAGCAGGACCAGGGTGAATATCAGGCTGAACAGCATACCGCCGACAATGGCTGCGGCCAGGCCCCGATAGATAACGCTGCCTTCTCCGGGGATCAGGAGCAGGGGCAGCATGCCGAAAATCGTGGTGAATGTGCTCATGAAAATGGGCCGCATGCGGATGTGCAGGGCATGGGCAACGGCATCGTCGCGGGTCTCCCCTTCAGCTTCCGCCTGGCGGGTATGGTGAACCAGCAGGATGGCGTTGTTGACGACCAGCCCGAGCAGGATGATAAAGCCGATCATGGTCAACAGGTCCATGGGCTGGAAGGTGACCAGATTCAGCACCCGGATGGCGACAATGCCGCCGACCGTCGCGAGAGGGATGGTCAGAACCACGAGGGCAGAGTCCTTGATGGAGCGGAACAGTCCCGCCATCAGCACAAAGAGGATCAGCAGCGCCATCAGGAAATTTTTCGACATGGTGGCGACGGCGGTATTCAGTGAGTCGGCGCTGCCGCCATACTGGATTGAAGCGTCTCCCGGCAGGGCCTCGCGGAGTTTCGGCTCGACCTGCTCCCGGATGGTGTTTACGGCAGTTTCCAGCGACATGCCATCGGGCGGGCTGATCACCAGGCTGACGGCACGACGGCCATCGAAACGGCGGATTTGGGAGGGCCCGGTAGTGCGCTCCACGCTGACCAGTTCGCCCATCGGCAGGATTGCGCCGGAGGGCGTCACAACGGGCATGCTGGCGAGCTCTTCCGGGGTTTCCCAGCCGTCGGCGCGCATGATGATGTCAAGGCGATTCTCGCCGTTAAAGTACTCGCCAAGGTACATGCCGTTCCCAAGGATTTGGGTCAGGGCACCGACCTGACGACGATCCCAGCCGGACTCGTTGATACGCTGATCATCGGGGATCAGGCGTATTTCCGGCTCCGCCTGCTGCACGTTGGGCCAGGTCTGCACATTGGCGTCGGGCATGACCTCGGAGACCAGACCGAGACCCTGGGCGGCGGCATCGTTGAGGCCTTCGGAGTCGGAAGACAACATGTGCAGCACAACCGAGCGGTTGCCGCCAAAGTTGCCGAACAGGTTGCCCTGCGCCGCGAAAGCCCGCACATCGGGCAAGCCGGCCAGCACTTTTTCGCGCATCACCGTTTCCAGCATCTTCACCTGACTCTGATCCTTGACCCGAACGCCCAGTGTGCCGCCGCCCGGCCAGATAATGATGTAGTAGTTTTTCAAAGCCGGCTCTTCGGTGCCGTCCATGTAGGGCTTGAGTCGCTCCACCAGTTTCGGAACCACTTCCTCTTCTATGGTCTTGAAGTTGGTGCCGGCCGGCATGTTCAGGAAGGCGTCGACGGCGTCCCGTTTCACCGGCGGCAGGTAATCGAGTTGCGGAAACAGCATCCAGGTAATGGCGACGGGCAGCGTTAACAGGCTGGCGATGACCAACAAGCGACGGCCGGTGGTGTCACTGACTTTCATCAGGAAGCCGGAGATCTTGCGATAGGCCGGGGCGTGTTCCTGGGTCAGCTTCTTGGCCTTCAGCCAGTTGCCGGCGACCGAGGGCAAAATGGTCAGGGCCACGATCAGGGAAATGGACACGGCGATGGCAATGGTCAGGGCCAGATCTGCAAAAAGTTGGCCTTCGACATCCTGGATAAAGAGCACGGGAATAAAGATGGCGACGGTGGTGGCCGTGGAAGCGAGCAGGGCGCCGCCAACCTGGCGGGTACCCGCCAGCGCCGCGTCTCGGGGCACCGAGCCTTTTTCTTTAAGGCGCACGATATTTTCCGACACCACAATCGCGGCATCGAGCACCATGCCCACGGCAAAGGCCAGCCCGGCCAGGGAAATGACATTGAGGGTGCGGCCGGTTATCTCCAGCACCACAAAGGTGGTCAGCAGGCAGATGGGAATGGCGGTCGCGATCAGGAAGGTGGCGCGGATGTCACGCATGAACCACCAGAGCACGCCCAGGGCCAGGAAAATACCAATCAACAGATTGTTGGTGACCAGGGAGATGGCCCGCTGGATAAACACCGAAGCGTCAAAGGATTGCTCGAAACCGAGTCCCTGGGCTTTGAGGGGCCCGTCGCGCAATTCGGCGGCGGCCTGTTTGACCCGGGTCAGTGTCTCGAGCACGTTGGCGCCGTTTTCCCGCAGCACCTGCACGCCCATGGCCGGGTTGCCGTTCTGGACGGTCATGCCGTTCTGTTTGCCCGGCCCGACGCGGATTTCGGCAATGTCGCCGAGACGCACCGGACTGCCGTCGCGCCATTCGAGGATCAGGTTCTGCAGTTGTTCGGGATTGTAGCGACCGGCAAAGCGCAGCGTGTATTGACGGCGGCCGACATCGACAAAGCCGCCGGAAACATCATTGGCACGCCCGGCAAGGCTGGCCACGGAGGTCAGGTTAATCCCGAGTTCCGCGGCACGGTAAGGGTCGATGGTAATGTGCATTTCGTTATCGGCACCGGCATGGATGTTGACCCCGGCGACCCCTTCGATGTTGGACAGTTTGGGTTTGATGACGTCTTCGGCGTATTGTCGGTAATCGGTAATCTTGCCCGGCGTTCCGGGCAGTTGCTGTACGAAGAACCAGATCAGCGACTGGTTACTACCGCCGCCAAAAGGCCCGCCCCCGAGAAATATTTGCGGGGCGCTGACTTCCGGCGGCAAAGGCGGTAGCCGGTTAAGTCGCCCGATGACTTCCATCATCATGGCCTGCATGTCCGTGTCGAGACCGAATTCCAGATTGATGAAAACCGAGCCCTGACCGGCATTGGCATTGAAGGCTTTCAGGCCCGGTAACCCTTGCAGCACTTCCTCCTGGGGCTTGAGGATTTCCGACTCCATCTCGTTCGGTGAGGCCGACCGCCAGAAGGTGCTGATGGTCATGGTCGGTCTTTCGATATCGGGGAACAGCTGGATGGGCAGGTCGACGAGGGACAGAAACCCGAAGATGGAAACAATGGCAATAACGACGGCAACGGAAGCGGGGTTTTTTACAGCATTTTCGGTTAGCTTCATGGTGACAAGTCCTGATTATGGGCTGCAAAAAAATTCCGGTATGGCCCGGTTCCGTGTCCAGGTGCCGGCCCTTGCCAATGCTATAGCCGGACCGGCCGCCGACGAGTGCAGATTGTCACATGCTAGCGCGCAGAGGGCGGTCGGGACAGGGCTAAATTGTTTCAAAATATAGAGAAAATGCAGGTGTCAGCGGACCTGAACCCCGGAAAAAAGGCGCTTGTCGGGTACGGCCCGACTGGTGTCGGGCGGCGCGCCTGAAAATACTGACAATTCCTTACATTACGGTAGGAGTCTTGCGGGTGGCTTTGGCAAGCCAGTAATCAAAACTGAAATATCGACCCGCGCCGGTGAAAAACAGCGACAGCAACATGATGAAGTAGGTGGCGGCGAATTCAATGCCGTTATTCAGGATGACAAAATTGCCCTTCGCGGTCAGCCAGTCATATTTGCCGTGTTCCCGGAGAATATCTTTGGCGGCGTTCAGTCGGTTGCCGACTTCCGGATCGCCGGAGCTGGCAATTGCGGACCAGCCATTGTCCCAGTGTACGCTCAGCGCGGCGACGACCATGGTGACCATCAACGGAATGGCAATCCAGCGCACCGCGAGTCCACCCAGCAGCAAAATGGCGCCGAGGGCTTCGGTACCCGCGGCAAGAAAGGCCATGACTTCCGGCATGGGCATGCCGAGACTGTCGCCGAACCAGGAAACGGTACTGTCAAAATTGGCGAATTTGTTGGTGCCCGCCATCCAGAATACCGGCGCCAGATAAAGCCTCATCAACAGGGGCGGCAGGCCATCAAGGTGCCGGAGCCGGGTAAACAGGGAGTCGTGAAATCGGTGATAGCGCTCGGCAAGGTTTGCCATGGGGTTCTCCTCATTATTGCTTCGGTGTTCCCGAAGACTGGATATTGTGATTCGGATGTAACTGACTCAAGGGAATCGATAATCCCGACTCCGTTACAACCCGGACATGACAGCGACGCAACTTGCGGGGCTCGGCGACGCCGCAGGAGTGGGCAATCATGCCGACGGAATTGACGATATTCTTGTGGTAATGGGCAACCCGCACCGACTTGTCGGTGACATCCAGGCCTTTTTGCAGATCCTTGTTATGGGTAGTGACGCCGGTCGGACAGGTGTTCCGGTTACATTGCATGGCCTGGATGCAGCCGAGGGAGAACATGAACCCGCGGGCCGTGTTGACAAAGTCAGCGCCCATGGCGAGCGCCCAGGCGACCATCGAGGGCGTGATCAATTTCCCGGACGCCACGATCCGCACCCGCTCTTTGAGGCCATAGCGATCGCGCAAATCGACGATCATCGGCAGGCTCTCCCGCAGCAACAGTCCGACATAGTCGAGCAGCGGCTGCGGCGCTGCGCCACTACCGCCATCGCCACTGTCGACGGTTATGAAGTCCGGCGCTGACTCGGGGCCTCTGCGCAGGACTTCCTGAAACAGGGTATCGATATAGTCGTGAGAGCCGATCACCGCTTTGAATCCGGTGGGTTTGCCGGTTACGTCGCGGATGCGGGCGATCATGTCGAGTAAATCCTCAGGTGTGCGGATTTCCGGGTGACCATTGGGACTGATGGAGTCCTCGCCGGCGGGAATGCCGCGGATTTCGGCAATTTCCTCGGTGACCTTGACCCCGGGCAGAATGCCGCCCTTGCCCGGTTTCGCCCCCTGACTCATTTTCAGCTCGAACATTTTGACTTCGTCATGGGCCGCCACTTCCCGCAGCTTGTCGTCATCGAGCCGGGCGCCGGGGTCACGCACACCGTACTTGGCGGTGCCAATCTGAAAAACAATATCGGCGCCACCTTCCAGGTGGTAAGGCGCAAGACCGCCTTCCCCGGTGTTGAGCCAGCAGCCGGCTTTCGCGGCGCCGCGGGACAGTGCCTGCACGGCGACTTTCGAGATGGAGCCGTAGCTCATGGCGGAAATATTGAAAAAGCTCTGAGCATGGTAAGGCACGCGGCAATCCGGACCGATGATCAGATGGGGCGACTCAACAACATCTTCGTCGAGCGTGGGAAAGGGCCCGTTCATGAAAATGACCGATCCGCTTGTGGTCAGGTTGCGCGTCGAGCCGAAGCCGAGGGTCAAGTCCGTATTTTCCGAGGCCCGTTTGGCCCAGTTACGTTCGGCGCGGTTGAACGGCATTTCCTCCCGGTCCATGGCGAAGAAGTATTGTCGGAAAAATTTGCCGAGATGCAGGAACAGATCCCGGAAACGGCCAATGACCGGGAAATTGCGGCGGATGGCATCGGCGCGTTGCGTCTTGTCGATAATGAAGATGATGACCAGCACCAACGCCACAATACCGACGACAAAAATGAAAAGTGTGGCCAGCCATTGCAGGATGGCGCCTTCAAACTGATCCAGTGCTGAAGTCATGCCTGAATTGCTCCGCTCTGTATTTCAGTGGCCGGCCGCGCGCAATTTGCGACCGGCCAGGACAATATTGATAGTTGAGATTGTAACACTGGATTTGGCACCTGAAATCTGGTTACACTGTGCCGGCCTGAAAAGGCAGATCTGTCACCAAAGGGCAAGCAGGGTTCTATCCTGCTTGCCCTTTGCATTTTTACGACCGTCTCCCGGCCGGATTGTCATTTAACAAGTGATCTGCTTACAATCGATCTGGCTTTTGTCCCGCCACCGGGGCGCATTCTGAACAGGTATTTTGTGACCACAAACCAGCAAACTGCGGAAGAAAAGCAACTGATTGCCAGACTGCTCGCCAGGGACGATGCGGCATTCGAGCAGGTTGTCCGGGAATACTATCCTTCCATGTACGCCGTCGCGGCGGCCATTATCGGCCATGCCCTGGCCGACGAAGTCGTGCAAGAGGCCTGGTTTTCCGTGCTGGGCGCCTTGCCCAGGTTTGAAGGTCGCTCAAAACTGAAAAGCTGGATAATCCGCATCGTTGCCAACGAGGCGAAGAGCCGTTTGCGCAAAGAGTCCCGCTCCGTGTCTCTGGAGGCGATTAACGAAAGCTGGGCAACCGATCCCCGTTTCGCGCCCGCAGGCCACTGGCATACTCCGTTACCAAACTGGGAGTCGGATACCCCCGCCGATCTGCTGGCGGCGGAGCAATTGCGGGACTGTCTGAAAATGCGCATGGCAGAGCTGCCCGACAATCAGAAGACCATCCTGAATTTGCGGGATATGAGCGGCCTGGAAATGGCCGAAATCTGTAACATCCTGGAAGTCAGCTCATCCAATGCGCGGGTTTTGCTGCACCGTGCGCGTGACAAGATGTTAAGAGTTATCGATAAATTCCAGAGGTTAGGCGAATGCTGAGTTGCCGGGAGCTGGTACGACATTCCAGCGAATATGTTGAAGGGGAGTTGACGGGTTGGTCAAAGTGGAGTCTGAAACTCCATTTATTCATTTGCCGCAGGTGTTCCCGCTACGTCCGGCACTTGCGCACGACCATCGATGCCCTGGCGATGCTTGGCCGGGGGCAAACCGAACCCAGCCGTGAATTTATGGCGCGCATGCAGCAGAGGTATCGGGACTGGGCCGTCGCCCACGATCAGCCCGGCAGTTAACCGCAAGTTTTGAGTCTCTACGTGGTGCCGGTTCAGGAATCCGAAGCCGGCAGCGGCTCTTCATTTTCATCGGTGTCCGTGGACGTCGCCTGCGCGTTGGAGGGTTTCAGCGTGCCACTCATGGAGGCCAGCCGGTCGCCATCAAAATTCAGCACCAGGCGTTGCTTGCGGGTGTCACCCTTGCCGGGGCGATATTCATAGAGATAGTACCAGGTGTCGTCATGGAAGCTGCTTTCCAGTACCGGCTGGCCCAGAATGAAGACAATCTGGTCGCGGGTCATACCGGGCCGGATCTTGTCCACGTCTTCCTGTTCAAGGATATTGCCCTGTTGAATATCCAGCTTGTAGACCAGACCGCAACCGGTCATCAGGGTGGCAAGCAGGGTAATTATTGTTAATCGTTTCAGCATCATAATCCTGGTATCGGAAAGCCTGTCAGCGGCTTGCTGCAGGTGGTTATTGTCGGGCGGCATAGTATAATCGGATTCTTTCAAAATCACATCAGTGGAGAAAACCCGTTGGAAAACCAGCAGCTTAAAGAGGCCGGACTCAAGGTAACTCTGCCTCGCGTTAAGATACTGCAGATCCTGGAAAGTTCCGAAGACCATCACATGAGCGCGGAAGACGTGTATCGGGCCCTGCTGGAATCGGGAGAGGATGTCGGGCTGGCCACGGTGTATCGGGTGTTGAACCAGTTCGAATCCGCAGGACTGGTGGTCCGGCACAACTTCGAAGGCGGTCACTCCGTCTATGAAATCGAGCGCAGTGACCATCACGATCACATGGTCTGTGTGAAAACCGGCGACGTGGTGGAGTTTGTCAGCGAGGAGATCGAGGCGCTGCAAAAGGAAATCGCCGAGAAGCATGGCTTCAAGCTGGTCGACCACAGTCTGGTGCTCTACGTGGAGCCGAAAAAGGAATAATCTTCAGTTGCTGGCGTTCGCCAGCATTTCCCGGGCGTGACTCAGGGTGTTTTCCGTGATCGTCAGGCCACCAATCATACGAGCCAGTTCATCCACCCGCGCATCACTGTCAAGTTTTTCGACCTGGCTGCGGGTGCTGCTTTTGCTGCTCAGTTTGCCGACTTTCAGATGGGTGCTGCCCTGGGCCGCGACCTGCGCCTGATGAGTGACGCAAAGGATTTGGGCGACCTGGCCCAGTTGCCGGAGCAGGCGCCCGACAATTTCCGCCGTGCCCCCGCCAATACCGACATCCACTTCATCAAAAATCAGACAGGGTAGCTGTCCGCAGCGGGCATTGATGACCTGCAGGGCGAGGCTGATCCGGGACAATTCGCCGCCGGACGCAACTTTGCGCAGCGGCGCCAGCGGTTGTCCAGGATTGGTGGTGACCAGGAATTCGATGGATTCCAGCCCTTCGGGCGGACAGGTGTCGGCGGGGGTGTCTTCCAGTTGGCACCGGAACTCGCCTTCGCCGAGAGCCAACTGTTTCATCAGGGTTTCGACTTCCTTGCCCAGCAGGCCCGCGGCCTTGCGGCGACTCTTGCCGAGCCGGCCGGCGGCACTCCGGTAGGCGGCGACGGATTCGTCCAACTGGCCGGCAAGCTCCCTTGAGTCCGCTTCACTCGCGGACAGGTTCTCCAGTTCGGCCTGCTGGGCGGCGAGCACCTCAGGCAACTCGGCAAAGCTGGCCACCTGATGCTTGCGGGCCATGTCATGGAGCGCGGCGAGCCGCTGATCGAGCTGGGCCAGTTGTTCCGGATCCAGTTCCAGGCGATCGCCATAGGCGCGCAGGTCGCCGGCGGCTTCCTGGATTTCCGTCAAGGCGGTCGCCACCAGATCGGCACTGGCTTTCAACTCCGGATCCATGTCAGCCATGCGCTCCAGCCGGCTGCTGATCTGATTGAGCTGCAGATAGACGCTTTGCTGATCATCGTCATAGAGTTGCTGCAGGCACAGCTGGCTTTCTTCAAGCAGGCTGGCCGCATTGGCGGCCCGTTTGTGGGTCTGCTCAATCTGCCCGAGCTCGGCCGGATCCAGTTGCAGGGCTTCGAGTTCCTGAACCTGGTATTCGAGCAGGGACTTGCGCTCCAGCCGTTGTTCGGTACTGGTTTGCAGTTCCTCGAGGCGTTGCTTTTGCTGACGCACCCGGCGGGCCAGGGTTGCGACCTCGGTCACGAGAGCGTCATGGCCGGCAAACCGATCCAGAAGCTTGCGGTGGCTGCTGGTCCTGAGCAGGGACTGATGCTCGTGCTGACCATGAATTTCCACCAGTCTGGCGCCGAGCTCCCGGAGCAGGGTCAGGGACACCGGGCGGCCATTGATGAAGGCGCGGGCGCGGCCTTCCCGGGACAGCACCCGACGCAGGATGCACTCGTCATCGCTGTCGAGTTCCTGCTCCGTGAGCCAGTCGCGGACTTCGTCCAGATCATCGATCGCGAAGCAGGCGCTGATATCCGCCTTGTCCTGTCCGGCCCGGATGGCGTCGGAATCGGCACGGGCACCGAGGGCAAAACCGAGGGCATCGATGGCGATGGACTTGCCGGCGCCGGTTTCGCCGGTAATGACGGTCATGCCGCCGGAAACCTCGAGTTCGAGTTTCTCGATAATGGCAAAATTTTCTATGTGGATAGATAACAACATCGACAAGAATCTCCGGGGCCGGCCCTAGAGCTTTGACCCCCAACCCAGTTTGGTCCGCAAGAGGCGGAAATAATCATAGTCTTTCGGATGCAACAGCCGCAATGAGTGGTCCTTCCGGAAAATCCGGATGCTTTCTCCCGGTTGTACCGGCAAGCGCACCTGGCCGTCGCAACTCAGTTGCGCATCATACTGGTTGGTGTCGGCAAAGACGATCTCGATCTTGCGATCCGCCGCCACCACGATGGGGCGACTGCTCAGGGTATGGGGACACAGGGGCACCAGCGAGATGGCATCCAGACCCGGCGACAGGATCGGACCGCCCGCCGACAGGGAATAGGCTGTAGAGCCGGTCGGCGTTGAGATGATCAGGCCATCGCCCCGTTGGCTGTAGACAAAGGCGCCATCGATGAAGACTTCGAACTCGATCATGCGGGAAATCTCGCCGGGGTAGAGCACGATATCGTTAAAGGCATCGCTTTCGTGCAGGGTCTGGTCCTCTTTGCTGACCCCGGCGTGGAGCAAAAAGCGCTCCTCTTCAAGATAGTCGCCGGCCAGTATTTCGGTCACTTTCTCCCGGGTCTGGGTCGGTTGTACATCCGTCAGGAAGCCGAGATAGCCCCGGTTGATGCCGAGCATGGGGACATCGAAGTCCGCGAGTTGGCGACCGGCATATATCATGCTGCCGTCGCCGCCGATGACGATGATGAGATCGCATTCTTCGCCAATAGCGCGCCAGTTGGCGAGTTTGGCAGGCTCTCGAACCAGGCCTTCACCGACGCCGGTTTCGAGAGATACCCGAAAGCCCTTTTCCAGCAGCAGGTCCTGCAAAACGTTGATGGTTTCCGCGGCCTCGGGGTTACGCGGCTTGCCCATGATGCCGATATGCCGAAACGGTCCCCGGTCGCTCAATGAGTGACTGCCCATAATGAAAGAGTACTTGTGATTTCCCGCAATGCCCTCATTTAAAACGTATCACCGCGGCATGGCAAGGTCTGATTGAGTGGGCACCCTCGGCAGATTTCCGCTAGAGCGCCGTGGCCGCCTGCTTTATATTGAGACCCAAGCAATTGCCGAATCCCGATGCCATGACCAAAAATTTTGATAACCGTGCCCAGACCCTGATGCGCGTGCTGGTGGAAAGTTATCTGGATAACGGGCAGCCGGTAGGCTCGAAAACCCTGCAACAGCGAAGTCAGCTGGCGATAAGTCCGGCCACTATCCGTAACATTCTGCGGGATCTCGAACAGCTCGGGCTGCTGCGCTCCCCGCACACGTCAGCGGGCCGCATTCCCACCGCCCGCGGTTTCCGGTTGTTCGTCGACAATCTGCTCACGGTCCGGCGACTGGGGCCGAAACAGATCGCAATGCTGAAAAAGGAGCTGGTGGCCCACGGCGATACCGGCGAATTGCTGACCGGCGCGTCGGACATGGTTTCCCAGTTGACCCGGATGACCGGCCTGGTACGTATCCCGAGGCGAGACATCACCCGGATCGAGCGGGTGGAGTTTTTGCCGCTGTCGGACAAGCGGGTGCTGGTTGTGCTGATCCTGGATGATCGGGAAGTGCAGAACCGGGTGATCCAGCTTGATGAGGGGATTTCCCGGCAGCAACTCGAATACGCCGCCAATTACGTTAACAGCCACTTCGCCGGCAAGGATCTGTCCAGCGCCCGCCGGCAACTGCTGGAAGCGATGCATTCTGATCGGGTGCGTATGGACTCCATCATGCACGCGACCATCACCATGGCCGAGAAGGGTCTGCAGGCGCACCGCAACAAGCTCAAGTATCACGTGTCCGGGCGCAGCAATCTGCTGGATTTTGCCAGTACCGGCGAGTTGACCAACTTGCGGGAACTGTTCGAGGCATTCAGCCAGAAGCAGAACATACTCGACATTATTGATCAGTGCATGAACGCCGAAGGCGTGCAGCTGTTTATCGGCGAGGAATGCGGCTCAGAATCCCTGCGCGAGTGCAGCGTGGTCGGCGCACCCTACGAAATCGACGGTCAGCCGGTGGGCGTACTGGCGGTGGTCGGACCGACGCGCATGGCCTACGACCGGGTTATCCCGATTGTGGATATCACCGCAAAATTGCTGACTTCGGCCTTGAACCCCGCAGACTAATCCCCATATTCCCTGAGTCTGAGTACCCTGAACCCCTGTAACGGGCGGATCCGCCGTGTGGGTCCGGCCCCGATTTGATTGAGAGTTTTGACTATGCCCAACAGCAAGAAAGACGCCCCCCAGGCCGGCGAAGACCAGATGACCGGGAACGGCAACCCGGAACCGGGCCGGCAAGACGATGTGTCAGGCGAGGAATCCGGGAATGAAGAGTCCATCGCCCTTGACGCCGATATCGACAGCCTGACGGAAAGGCTGTCGGAAGCCGAGGCGAAAGCCGCGGAAAATCTCGAGTTGGCCCTGCGTACCAAGGCTGACGCCGAGAATGTCCGCCGCCGCGCCGAGCGTGATGTCGCCAATGCCAACAAGTTTGCCGTGGAAAAACTGGCGGGAGAGTTGCTGGCGGTGATCGACAGCCTTGAGCATGGCATGGAGCACAAGGCCGAGCATGAAGAGAGTGTCGCCATGCAGCAAGGCATGGAGCTGACCCTGAAGATGCTGGTGTCGACCCTGGAAAAGCACGGTGTCGAAATCATCGATCCGCAAGGAGAAGTCTTCAATCCGGAGCGTCATGAAGCCATGTCCATGCAGGAGAGCGCCGATCAGCCTGCCAATACGGTGCTGGCGGTATTCCAGAAAGGCTATGCCCTCAACGGCCGGCTGATCCGTCCGGCACGGGTCCTGGTGGCCAGGGCACCGGCATGACAAGCAGATAAAGCCGGCTGACATTTATTGGGTTGAAGCCTTGAATTGACGCTATCAGCCCCAAAATTACAGCCAGCGATTGATTTAACCCGGCGCTCGCGGGCGCCAAGGCAAATTTAAGCGAGTTTGGAGAGAACAATGAGCAAGATTATCGGTATTGACCTGGGTACGACCAATTCCTGTGTCGCCGTCATGGACGGTGACAAGCCCCGGGTGATCGAAAATGCGGAAGGCGGCCGTACGACTCCGTCCATTATTGCCTACACCGACGACAACGAAATTCTGGTCGGCCAGTCCGCCAAGCGTCAGGCAGTCACCAACCCGAACAACACCCTGTTCGCCATCAAGCGTCTGATCGGTCGTCAGTTCAAGGACAAGATTGTCCAGAAAGACATCAAGATGGTGCCTTACCAGATCATCGAAGCCGACAACGGCGATGCCTGGGTCGAGGTCAAGGGCAAGAAACTGGCGCCGCCGCAGATCTCCGCGGAAGTGCTCAAGAAAATGAAGAAGACCGCTGAAGATTTTCTCGGCGAGGACGTCAAGGAAGCCGTCATTACCGTGCCGGCCTACTTCAATGACTCCCAGCGGCAGGCGACCAAGGATGCGGGCAAGATTGCCGGTCTCGACGTCAAGCGTATTATCAACGAGCCGACCGCAGCCGCACTGGCCTACGGCATGGACAAGGAGCGTGGTGATCGCACTATTGCGGTCTATGACCTCGGTGGCGGCACCTTCGATATTTCCATTATCGAGATTGCCGAAGTTGAAGGCGAGCACACCTTCGAAGT
>JASBTO010000160.1 GCA_030148365.1 Kangiellaceae bacterium | reverse complement strand
CCACCGGAAAAAGGCGCCACCGGTTCAAGGGCCTTGTCGCCGTGAAAATTGAAACCGCCGAGGAAGTTTCTGATCTCCTGCTCCGTGGCCTTGGCCGACAGTCGCTGGATATGCAGCAGGGCACTGGCCTGCAGATCCAGGGCTTCGAGCTGGTGCTGGGCAAAGTATCCGATTTTCAGGTGCTGTCCCTTGGTCATGTCGCCGGACAGCAGCGGCAGATCGCCCACCAGCGTCTTGATCAGGGTGGATTTGCCGGCGCCATTGGGGCCCAGCAGGCCAATCCGGCTACCCGGCTGGAGGAGCACGTTGACCCCGTCGAGAATGGTCGAGGTGTCGGTGTCTTCGCTGGCGTTTCCGGAGGCTTGATAACCGATCTCGGCATCTGCCAGGCTCACCAGCACGTTGGAGGTCTTGTCCGCTTCCCGGAAGATGAAGTGAAAGGGAGAGTCGACATGGGCGGGCGCAATCATTTCCATGCGCTCGAGTTCCTTGACCCGGCTCTGGGCCTGCTTGGCCTTGGAGGCTTTGGCCTTGAAGCGGGTCACGAACGAGTGGATTTCCTTCACCCGGCGTTGCTGCTTTTCAAAGACGGCCTGTTGCTCGGCGAGGCGCAAGGCGCGCTGTTGTTCGAACTGGGAATAATTGCCCCGGTAGCTGAACATTTGCCGGTGCTCCATATGTACAATTTCATCGGCGACATTGTCGAGGAAGTCGCGGTCGTGGGAGATCAGCAGCAGGGTGCCCGGATACTCCTTGAGCCATTGCTCGAGCCACAGGGTAGCGTCCAGATCCAGGTGGTTGGTCGGCTCATCGAGAAGCAATAAATCCGAGCGGCTCATCAAGGCCTGGGCCAGGTTCAGCCGTATGCGCCAGCCGCCGGAAAAGCTGCTCACCGGGGCGTTGACTTCGGTCTGGTCAAAACCGAGACCGTGCAGCAGTTGCTCGGCCCGGTAGCTGGCGTCGAAGCCGTGGATGGCCTCCAGCTCGGCATACAGGTGACCGAGCTCGTGATCCCGGCCCTGCTGCTCAGCCTCGCTGAGTTGCCTCTGGATGCGCCGTAAATCTCCGTCGCCGTCCAGGACATAGTCCAGCGAGCTGCGGTTGGTGGCGGAGACTTCCTGCGCCATATGAGCAATGCGCCACTGCCCCGGGATCGTCAGCTCACCGCCGTCCAGCGGCAATTCACGGAGCAGCACCCGGAACAGGCTGGATTTGCCGCAGCCATTGCGGCCAATCACGCCGATCCGCCGGCCCGGGTGAATGGTGAGGCTGGTATCTTCGAGCAGGGTCTGGGGGCCGCGCTGGAGGGTGATGTTCTGGAGTCGAATCATGGCGGCATTATAACGGCAACAGCGGCAATTCCCAGACGCATTTGCCGGATTGAAGAGAACGGTCGGATCAGGGGCCGTCGATCAAGGAGAGTTTGCGGGCCTTGCTGAGTTGCTTTATGGCGTATTCCCGCTTCAGGGCTGCCGAGCGATCCGGCGCTGACTCCTGGTAAAGCAGCTCGACCGGTCGTCGCGGCCGGGTGTAGCGTGCGCCCAGGGCTCCGGCATTGTGTTCCTGCAGGCGGCGCTCGGGATCCGTGGTGACGCCGGTGTAGAGGCTGCCATCGGCGCAACCGAGGATGTAGACGTACCAGGATGAGGCCATGGCAGGGGCGGAATTTCTCATTTACAGAGTCTTTGCCGGGCAGTATAGCGAACCCGCCAATGACCGTCAGCCGCGGTACCGGGAGAATGAGAGAGGGATTTTCTGGTGCTGGACTTTTTCATGGCATTATTGTCCAATCATTTAAGTAGTTAAAATTTATGGGATTAATAATTAGAGCCCAGGGAGGCCGGAATGAAAAAACTACGAGATACCTTGGTAAGTCTGGCCGCGTTCGCGGTCTTGTTGGTCAGCGTGGTCTGGCTTTGGCAACAGGCAACCGGACCGGATGAAACGGAGTTGGCGAGCGGGTCCGAGGTCACCGACCTGTCCCGAAGCGAACCCGAGAGCGAGCCCATTGAAGCGCCTGCGCAAGCCGGCGTGATGCCGGCCCGGGAGACATCCCCGCAAACGCAGGATGCAGAAATGGAAGTGACGGAGCCGGCAACTGCCGATGTGGAAGTTCTTGCCGCAGGCCCGGAAACTGAAGAACCCGAAGAGATAGACGAGGCGGACATCGAAGAATCAGAAGCTGCGACGATGGAAATCGCGGAGACTGACACGGTTGATTCCGCCCCCACCCTGTACCGCTGGCGAAATGAGCAGGGCCGCATTGTCGTCGCTGACTCGGCGCCTGAATCGAAAGAGTATGAAACCCTGTCGAAGGACTATTTTGAATCCGGCAATGGGGAGAACGGCATCAAGCGGGCGGGATCTGATCAGCGTGCGCGGGCCGATGAAGCGCCTTCCGGGATCGTGGTTAAAGGCTCCGGTCTGGATCGATCCATGGTTAGCAAGCAACCGGCGAAATGCCGCGCCAGTCTCAGCCGCCTGCTGGATCTGCAGAATGTCATCAGCCGCTCAACCGGCACAGGTCCAAGCAAATGGTGCGGCGAATACGAAGATCGTCTGGAACTTCTGTTCAACCGTAACTGTCCGCTCGATTACGATCTCTTGCGTCAGGAAAGCGGTTGCGATCTGTAAGGGCTTTCATCGTACTGATTGCTGGAGGGCTATGTTGCCTGTCGGCGACCGCCGAGGCACCGGAGCCGCCCCGGGCTGACGCCGGTACCCGGCTGGTCCTGCTCGGGACCGGCACTCCCAACGCTGATCCCCGGCGCATGGGCCCCGCCGTCGCTGTCGTGGTCGGGGAGCAGGCTTATCTGGTGGACATGGGCCCGGGTATTGTGCGCCGGGCCGCGGAGGGCGCGGAGCAGGGCATCCCCCAACTGCGGCCGGATAATCTCGACAAGGTCTTCGTCACCCACCTGCATTCTGATCATACCGCCGGCTTTGCCGATCTTCTGCTCACGACCTGGGTGCTGGAAAGAGAACGTCCGCTACAGGTTTACGGGCCGACGGGGATTGACGAGATGGCCGGCCATCTGCGGGCCGCTTACCGGCAGGACATCGAATTGCGGCTCAAGGGCTTTGAACCCATCAATACCGAGGGCCACAAGGTCGACACCCACATTCTTGCCGCAGGCGTGGTCTATCGTGACGAGCAGGTCACGGTCGAAGCCATACCGGTGCGTCACGGCAACTGGAAGGAGGCCTGGGGATTCAAGTTCACGACGCCGGACAAGAGCATCGTGATTTCCGGCGATGCCGCACCCAGTGAGTCCCTCGTCAAAGCCTGTAACGGGTGCGACATTCTGGTCCATGAAGTCTATTCTGACTCGGGATTCGCCCGGCGCGAACCGGTCTGGCAAAAATACCACAGCAGCTTTCACACCTCCGCCAGCGAGCTTGCGGAACTGGCGACCCGCGCCAAACCCAAACTGCTGGTGCTTTATCATCAGCTTTTCTGGGGCACGTCCGATGCGGATCTGGTCCGGGAAGTCGAGAAGAACTACTCCGGCAAGGTGGTTTCCGGCCGTGATCTGCAGGTCATACCGGAGTAGGGCAGGCGGGCGTTTGGCCGGTTACGCCGATCGGTCGGAGATCATCTCCCCGGCCAGCCGGCCAATGGTTTCAATACCGTTTTCCATGGCCTCGCTCCAGGGGTGGCCGAAACTCATCCGGATAAAATTCCGGTAGCGGCCGTCCGGCGCAAAAATGGTACCGGGGATAATGCTGATCCCTTCCTCGATTGCTTTTTCGAACAGGATTTCGGAATCCACTTTTTCATTCAACTCCAGCCACAGAACCGAGCCACCGCAAGGCCTGGATACCCGGGTGTCGTCGGGGAAGCTGCGGGCAACAGCCGCCGTCATCCTTTCGCTGTTGCACTTGAGGATAGGCACCAGACGATGGAGATAACGCTCGTAATCGCCGCTTGCCATGAACTCCGCCAGCGTCAGCTGTTGCAACAACCCGGAAGAGCAGGAAAAGGCCCGTTTGAGTTTTTGCACCGATGCCCCGTAGCGTCCCGGCAACAGCCAGCCGATCCGGTAACCGGGAGCCGCCGTTTTTGAAAAGGAGCCGCAGGTCAGCACCAGGCCCTTGCGGGAGTAGGCCTGGGCCTGATGGGCGCGAGTCCCGTCGAAAAGCAACTCACCGTAGACATCATCTTCGATCAGGGGCACGTCATGCTTTTCAATCAGCCGAACCAGTTCCTGCCGGTGGTTATCGTCGGTGGCGCAACCGAGGGGGTTGCTGATCACGGCCGAGAACAGACAGGCCGCAATCGGATGTTTGTCGAGAGCATCGGCGAGGGCTGACAGGGACACGCCTTCTTCAGCACAGGTGTCGATTTCCAGCGCCCGCATATCGAGGCTGTCTATCAGCTCCAGGATGCCGGCATAGGTGGGCGTTTCCACGGCGACGAGATCGCCAGGGCTCGCCACCGCTTTGAGGGCCAGCGCCATGGCTTCCTGGGCGCCGTTGGTGATGATAATGTCTTCCGGGGGCACGGAGGTCCCGTGGGTCAGCAGGTGGTAGGCCAGTTGTTTTTTGAGACCGGGATCGCCGGTCACCGGCGCATAGCTCAAGGCCCGACTTTCCGCCTGATTCATGACCCGCTTCATGGCGCGGTGCAGGGTTTTGGTAGCCGGCAGCGCCATACAGGGATTGGCGATGCCGAGGGGCAGGATCCCGGGCTGGTGAATGGCCTCATAAACGGCCTCCATCATGTCCCGGCAACAGACTTCCCTGGGCTCGCAACTCCGTTTGCCGCCACTGACCAGTGGATTTTTCGGCCGGGCGCGGACAAAATAGCCGGATTTCGGCCGCGCGACGATATCCCCCTGACTTTCCAGTTCCAGGTAGGCCTGGCGGACCGTGGGAATGCTTACTTCCAATTGATTGGCGAGACGCCGCAGGGATGGCAGTTTGTCGCCGGGCCGCAGGCCGCCGCCGCGAATTTGCTCCTGTAGCCGGCCGAGGACCTGCTGGTACAGGAAGGCATCCGACTCTTTACTCAGTACCGCCATGCCGATCACTCCTAACTGTATAGGTCGTATTTTCTGAAAACTGTATCTGTTATATAGCCAGATCCACGGCTATAGTCAATGGTACGCTATTTGTTCACCGGGTCAGCAACCCGGTCTGTGCGAGGACAGGGCACATGAGTAATCTGATGTTGTATGTGGTCTCGGTGCTGGTCTGGGGATCGACCTGGCTGGCCATCAATTACCAGGTGGAGTCGGTAGACCCCATGGTTTCCGTCGTTTATCGCTATGCCATTGCCGCCATCTTGCTGTTTGGCTGGTGTCTGGTCCGGCGTCTGAAACTGCGCTTTGACCCGGCCGCCCATGGTCGCTTCCTGTTACTCGGCATTTTCCTGTTCAGCCTCAATTACATCGGCACCTATACCGCGCAGCAATATATCTCGTCGGCGCTCAATGCCGTCACCTTTTCCACCATGATGTGGATGAACGTGATCAACGCCCGGATCTTTTTCGGCACGCCTATCAAGCCCCGGGTCTATCTGGGCGCGGCGCTCGGGATGATCGGGATTATTGTGCTGTTCTGGCCGGAACTGACCAATCTGAATCTTTCTGAAATTACCCTGATTGGCGCCGGCTTTTGCCTCGCGGCTGCCTTGCTCGCATCTTTCGGTAATATGGTCTCGCAAAAATCACAACGGGAGGGTTTGCCCGTGTTGCAGGCCAATGCCTGGGGGATGTTCTACGGCACACTGATCACCGGCGCGATTGCCCTGGTTCAGGGCGCCGAGTTTGTCTTTACGCCGTCTACAAGCTACATCGTGTCCCTGCTGTATCTTGCTGTATTCGGCTCCATCGTGGCCTTCGGCGCCTACCTGAAACTGGTGGGCAACATCGGCGCCGAAAAAGCCGGCTACGCGGTGGTGATGTTTCCGGTCGTTGCCTTGATTCTGGCGGTCATGTTCGAAGGCCTGGCCATCGAGACGCACCTGGTGATCGGTGTGATAGCCGTGTTGCTCGGCAACGTCGTGATTTTGGTAACAGCCCGTCAGTGGCGAGTCTTCTGGCGCTGGTTTACGGAAGTTCCGGCCCGACCCGATCTGGCGATTGAAGCCAAAGCACCCGCACCCTGCGCGGACAAGCCCCGCCCGTCCTGATGCGATCAAGTGCCGGCTGCATTTCTAGCGCAACCGGGAGCCGTGGCGGCTGTCGAAAATGGCATCCAGACTGAGTAGGTCCCGGTTTCCGGAGATTATCAGCACGAAGATGACAAGAGCCAGACGGGTGAAGGTATGCCCGTCAATATCGAACAAGGGATCCATCAGGGCGTGTCCATAGGTCGTGATAATCAGCAGGATCCCGAGACTGAAGGCCACCTCTCGTACCCGTAGGCCAAGCAGCAGCAGAACACCCGCGGCCAATTCCCACCAGGGAATCACGTAACCCAGCCCCGTCAGTAACCACACCGGGATCCAGCTGTCGGCGAATGCCTCTACAAAAAATCGTTGGACGTGTTGATCCGCGCCCAGCACAAAGACTTTCCAGTAGCCCGCCATGACAAAAATAACCCCGAGGATCCAGCGCACCAGAAAGCGGGCCGCCCCCAGATTTGATACCCCGTTATGGTGGTAGAACATAGTCTTTCCCCAAACTGAATTTAATCTTAATGTTGATCTTATCTATTTGAAACTATTGCATAAACACGAGAAGTTCTGTGAAACCCGTCGAGGTTTGCCTATTTGTTCACGGGATCGCTTAAAAATACTCGAAAAGATATTCAGCAACGACAGGCTTCAGGAAGAAACGGAGCGGCACACCGTCATTAACGGGAGATGGCGCTTCGAACTTGATCCTGTCGCCAGGCATCGGCAAACTTGGGCCCGTAAAAACGAAAAATAACGATAAAAAATCAAGAGGAAGAGGGGACATGGGGAAGCATCATCAGGAGCCGGGTTCTGCGTTGACCCGGACGCTGGAAAATCTCAAGGATCTCATTCTTGCGTGTGGTATTTGTACGGGTATATTGGCCGTTATCTATTTTTCGGCCGAGCACTACAAGGACCGGTACGGGCGTGAGGAAGCGGAATACCGGACCGAATCCCGGCAGACAGACGGGCGGCAAGCCGGGCAGACGGCAATGCGGAGCCAGAGAGAAAATAGGGCATCCGTGTCTTCGGGAAGTCAGTTCACGGACACTGTCAGTAACCGCCGGTCTGGGTCAACCCAGAGAAGCACCGCCAGACACTCCGACCAGCAACGGCGCAACCGATCCTCAAACCCGGATCCCCGCAAGTATTCCATTGATTACCACTACAACAAACTACTCGCCAAGTCCGGTTTGAGAGCCGATTATTTCGAGTCAACACCTCGAGGCCAGTCTGGCGGAAGACCACTTCAAGCTCGCAGGAGAGTACAGGCGCAACC